>JAEZJB010000158.1 GCA_023415845.1 Chloroflexota bacterium
GGCAGGTACCGATTATCGCGGTCCACAAGATCGCCGTGGCCGTCGTTTTTGTCCTGCCGGTCGTCGGGTTCTGGATCCTGGCACGAGGCGACCGGCTGAATCCGTTCGTGCCCGTGCTGGCGTTGGCGATCCATGTGGCGGTGCCTGGTGAATGGACCAATGGCGGCCGCACCGAACTGGTGTACTGGGGCCTCCTTTCCAATGTAGCCGGTGGCGCCTTCGCGTTCCTGATGCTGGCAGCGTTATGCCGCTGGGTGCGCGAAGGACAGCGTGGCTACGCCGTGCTGGCCACACTCGCCGCGACGGCGGCGCTCTACACCAACACCCGATCGTCGATTGCGATTGGACTTGCGAGTATCGCGATTGCGATCGTGGCTGGCCTGGAGTTTCGGGCGCTGGGCTGGAAGCAGGTCGCGAGGATTGTCGTCGGGCGGATCGGGATCGTCGCGGGGATCGCCGTACTCCTGTGCGCGCCGCTCCTGCTCTCAATGGCGCGATTCACCGACCTTTACTACTTCGTCAACTTCATGTTCTACGACACGTTCGAGGACATCCGCCTCGCAACGACTCACGCCGTGAGCCCGCTGGTGGGCCTGGCAACGATCGGCGGGATCGTGGCGGTGATCCTGTTCCGGCGGATCAGCGACGGCGCAATCGTGGCGCTGACGCTGGTCTTCTTTGCCACCTTCACCGTCCTGTTCTCGCTCCAAGAGCCGTTCAAGGACTTGATCCAGCAACTGGAAACGCCACGCCTGATGCCTTTCCAGCGGTTGCTGATGATCTACCTCGCGGCGTGGTTTGCCGGGTGGGTGCTGGAGCAGGTTGTCTCCTTGATCAGGTATCGATGGCGAGACTGGGTGGCCGCGCCCGTGCTGGTGGCTCTGGCGGTGCTGGTGCTGCTCGGGTTCTACAACGAGCAATTTGGCGAGCTTTCGGAACCCTACATGCAGCCGCCCGAGATGACGACGGGCGTTCCTGAATACGCGAGCTTCCACGAAGCGGTCGATGCCCTGTCGGAGATCGCGCCGGACGGATCGGCGGTGATGGTGGTGGGCGACCAGGAAAGCTGGTGGCACGAGCAGCTCTGGTCACCCGCGTGGTCAGACCGGATGTTCTTCTACGACGACTGGATGTGGTTCTGGCACCAGGACCATGACGGCCCCTACGATCCGGCCCAGGGACACGCCTACCTCGATCCGGCGCGGGCGTTCACCCGGGAGTGGTTCGATGCCAACGGGGTCGGTGCGCTGCTGGTGACCAACATGCCGGTTCCGGCCGGAGCCCAGGATCCACGCCACGCGGCCGAATCGAATCCCCTGCTGGAGTACCAGGAGTCCTTCGGGTACTGGGATCTCTACCTGGTCACTGATCCGGTGACGATGGTGACGAACGGCGGCACCAATGCCACGTCGGTGACCACCGAGGGCGGCCTGATTGAGGCGACCTTCGACGGCGGAGCTGAAGGGGAGATCGAGATTCGCCGGAACTGGTTCCCGCGTTGGGAAGCATGGGCGGACGGCGAACCGGTGGAGATCGAGCGGACAGACGAAGGATTCATGCAGGTGGTGGTGCCAGCAGGCACGACCACGGTTGAACTCAGATATGGCGTGACCGCCGTCGACTGGCTGGGGCGGGGGCTGTGCGTGGCCGGAGTGGTCGCGCTGGCATGTCTGGCGCTGAACCGGCCGCGCCGATGGTGGAGTATGGTCTCCGATCAGCCGCTTCCCGCCCTGGATGGTCAGCGATCCGCTGTCCCTGAAAAAGACTCTTCGCCTGAAGAGACGGGGAATGCTTCCGCAATGGAGCAGATCACCTCCTGAGGATCTGCAATGTCGCAACGACCAAGCGCCCGGACGGTGAACGTCCGGGCGCTTGTTTCGTTACCCTGGGGGGCGATGCGGGCGACTAGCTCTCGAGCGTCGCGTTGACCGTGACCGGCACATTGCCGCGCATGACATTGGAGATCGGGCAGCCCTGTTCGGCCTGGTTGGCCCGCTGGGTGAACTCATCAGCGGAGAGTCCAGGTACCTTGCCCCGAACGTCGAGCGTGGAGGACTTCACCTCGAATCCGCCGCCCTCCTTCGGACCGAAGTCAACGGTGGAAGTGACGAAGAGATGCTCCGGCTTATGACCGGCGCTGGTGAGGGTGTGGGAAAAGGCCATGGCGAAGCAGGACGAGTGAGACGCGGCCAGGAGTTCCTCCGGGCTGGTCTTGCCGTCCGCCGACTCGGTGCGGGAGGCCCAGGTGACCGGCGAGTTGGAAATTGCCCCCGAGTTGAACTCGACCATGCCTGAACCGGAGGAGAGATCCCCCTCCCAGGCCGTTGACGAAATGCTCTTCAGTCCTGCCATGCTGGTTCTCCTTCATCTTTCGACCCCACGGGTCCGGATGCCGATGCCGTCGATCTGCCGGCGCCTGGTCAGGCGGGTGGCGGATCGAAATAGACGGTCTTGACCTGAGTGTAGAACTCCCGTGCCGCCTTGCCCTGCTCGCGAGAGTACGAACTAGACCCCTTGTAGCCACCGAATGGCACGTGGGGTTCGGCCCCTGCCGTCTCGGAGTTGACGTGAACGATGCCGGCCTGAATGCGCCGAATGAACTCGAGGGCGCGACCGACATCGCGAGTGAAGAGTGAGGCCGATAGCCCGAACTTCACCGAGTTGGCGACATCGATCGCCTCTTCGACGCTGTCGACCGCGATGACACCGAGGACCGGGCCGAAGAGTTCGACCTGGCCGAGGCGGGAAGACGGATCGACATCGGTGAACAACGTGGGGGTGACGAAGTGACCATCGAGATCGGGCCGTCCGCCACCGACAGCGAGGGAGACACCCGACTCCCGGGCGCCATCGATCTCACCCGCGACCCGGCTTGCTGCGTCATCGGAAATGAGCGGACCGATCTGGGTGGCGTCGTCGAGCGGATCACCGACGATCAGCGAACCTACCTTCGCGGCGAGGCGCTCGGTCACTTCCTGGGCGACCCGGCGATCGACGATGGCACGACTGGTGGCAGTGCACTTCTGGCCAGTGCTCATCATCGCCCCGTTCAGCACCTGTTGCACGGCGTGATCGAGGTCGGCATCGGCGAGGACGATGGCCGGGTTCTTGCCACCCAGTTCAAGCTGAACCTTGGCACCACGATCGCTGGCAACCTTCTTCAGGGCATTGCCAACGTCATCGGAACCGGTAAACGAGACGGCGACGACCCGCTCATCGGCGACGAGGGGATCACCAACACCGCCACCGCTGCCCATCACGAGATTCCAGACCCCGGCCGGAAGTCCGGCTTCGGCGAGAACCTGGGTGAGATGGACGGTGGACAACGGGGTGTAGGACGCAGGCTTCATCACCACGGTGTTGCCATAGGCAATCGCCGGGATGGCCTTCCAGGCAGGGATGGCAATTGGGAAGTTCCAGGGCGTGATAATCCCGCAGACGCCAAGCGGCTCGCGCATGGTGAAGAGCAGCGTCGTCGGGCTGGCGGACGAGTATTGCTCGCCGATCGGCTGCTGGAGATCGCCTGCAAAGTAGCGAAGAATGGCGACGGCCCGAGTGGTTTCGCCGATCGCCTCTTTCAGCGTCTTGCCTTCTTCGCGAGCGAGATCGCGTCCCACCTCGGGGATGCGGCTGGCGAGGATCTCGGATGCCTTGTAGAGGATGTTCGCCCGGGCAATCGCGGACATATCGGCCCAGCCGGGGAACGCGTCGGACGCGGCGGTCACGGCGGAATCGACGTCGGCCGCCTCGCTGACCGGGAACATGCCGATCACTTCGCCGGGGCGGGCCGGATTCCGATTCTCGCCCAGCTTGCCACTGGCGGCGGCTACCCACTCGCCGTTGATGTAATTGCCATAGACATTCACCCCGTCCTGCTGACCGAGGACTGGTTGCTGGCTCACGTCATCGTCTCCTTTCCTGTCACCGGCTCTCACCGGAGCATCGGATCATTGCACCCCGAATTGTCGCACGGAACCGGCCTTTCGCGGCCGTTTCGACCGCGCCCGGACGATTATGCCGCCTCTTACGTCAAGTCAGAGAGGCGAAGCGCGCTGCAAACCATCCGCACTAATTCATTAATTCATTAAATCCGTTTTGCCCGGATTCATGGGGATTTGGGGGGATCGACGCTGGCGCACAAAATCCGCACGAAATCGCAGTAATTCGCCAGGCCGGATGTGAGTTGAAACGTGGCGAATCGACTCCCGAAATGGCGTCTACCCTATCGAACGCATCGACGGCGCAAAATCCCGCCACTACTGCCACAAACTGGCAGGAACATCGGAACACCGCGCCGTCGAATGGCTTCCCGCTATTGACCTAGAGGGCGACTCGAGCGGCCCGATTGACCAGCACGAGGTCGGCGAGGACGAGGGCCAGCATGGCCTCGGCGATCGGCACCGCGCGAGGCACCACGCATGGGTCGTGCCGGCCTTCGACCAGCAGCTTCTGGGCCGTGCCTCCGACATCGACTGTGGACTGCTCGCGCGAGATCGACGACGTCGGCTTGAGCGCGACGCGGACAACGATTTCTTCGCCGGACGAGATGCCGCCGAGCATACCCCCGGCGTTATTCGACTCGGTGCGGATCTGTCCATCTTCAATGACAAAGGGATCGTTGGCGACCGAGCCGCGTGACCGGGCGAGGCCGAAGCCGCCGCCGATTTCGACGCCCTTGGTGGCCGGGATGCTGAGCATGGCCATGCCGATCAGGGCATCGAGTTTGTCGAATGTTGGATCACCCAACCCCACCGGGACACCCGTGGCGCGGACCTCGACGATGCCGCCGAGTGAATCGCGATCCTTGCGGGCCGCGTTGATGGCGTCAACCATCTTCTCGGCGGCGACCGGATCGGGGCTGCGAACGATGTTCCGCTCGATCTGGTCGCGGTCGAAGGTGTCGGAGGTGATGCCACCGATTTCGGCGGCAAAGCCATAGATGTCGACCCCAATGGCGGAGAGCAGCTTTCGGGCAATGGCGCCGGCTGCCACACGTCCCCACGTTTCGCGGGCGGATGAACGCCCGCCACCCCGATGATCACGGACACCGTACTTGGCCCAGTAGGTGAAATCGGCATGACCGGGTCGGAAGACGTCCTTCAGGTTGTCGTAGTTCTTCGAGCGGTGATCGTTGTTGAAAGTGACGAGCATGATGGGAGTGCCAGTCGTGACACCCTCGAACACGCCCGAAAGGATTTCGACGCGGTCCTTCTCGTCACGCGTCGAGGTCACGATCGACTGACCGACGCGACGGCGATCAAGCTGCAGCTGAATCTCTTCCGGGGTGATGGGCAAACCGGCCGGGCATCCGTCTATCACGACGCCGAGGGCAGGACCATGGGACTCGCCCCAGGTGGTGATGGTGAACAAGCGACCGAACGACGATGCCATGCCTGGTGTCTCCCGTTTGATCTCAACCCGACGGTGGCCCCTAGCGAGGCGGGATGCCGTCGAGCACACGCGCATCGTCGAACGATGCAATATGGATAGCGTAGTCGTCACGCGGCGTGGCCTCGAACCCGCTACGTTCGTAGAGGTGCCGCGATTGCCGATTGTTGAGCTGCGTGCTGAGAGCCAGCGACCGGGCTCCATGGCGAGCAGCCTCGCGCATCATATGGTGCAACATCTCGCGGCCATAGCCCTGCCCCTGCA
>JAEZJB010000199.1 GCA_023415845.1 Chloroflexota bacterium
CGATGTCTCGCAGAATCTCCATCGGCACTTCATGGCGCGGGTCTTCATTCGTGAAGATAGCGATATCGGCCAGGTCCGTGCAGGCTCTCCCCTGCAGCGGTCGCTTCGTCGTGTCCCGCTCCCCCGCACTGCCCGAGACGACGATCAGCCTTCCCCCCGTCATCGACCGCATGAATGTCAGGATCTTGCGCAACGAATCCGGCGTGTGGGCGAAATCGACCACCACCGTGAACGGCTGCCCCTCGTTGACCACCTGCATGCGTCCCGGCACCCCACCAGTTGTTCGCAGGGCGTCGACAATCGCGGCGGTCTCCAGGCCAGCCCCTCGAGCGAGACCAATCGCGATCAGCGCATTGTCGATGTTGAATGCCCCAATCAGCGGCATCTCGACCCGCCACCTGCCGGTCCCGTCCTCCACGGTGAAGCTGGTTCCGTCGGGACGAATCTCCTCCTCGCTGGCCCGGAGATCGACGTCAAGGCCGGCCGAACTGGTCCGGATGACAGTCGCACCCGTCGCCCGTGGCAGGGCGGACATCGCCCCTTCGTCGTCGGCGTTGAGTACGACAACACCGCTTGTGGCAGCCACACGCTCGACCAGGATCCCCTTCGCCCGCCAGTAGTTTTCGACCGTCTTGTGATATTCCAGGTGCTCGGTGGTCATGTTGGTGACCCCGGCGAACCGGAACTCGACCTCGTCCAGCCGATGCATCGCGAGTCCGTGCGACGTTGCTTCGAGAATCGCGTGGGTCACGCCTCGTTCGGCCATCTCTCGCAGGTAGCCGTGCACCAGGCTCGATTCAGGCGTCGTCTGGTGCCCCAGCGACTTGGTGACGCCCTCGCCGGTTTCGATCCCGACTGTCCCGATCAATCCGGTCTCGAGGCCGCCTGCATTCCGCAGGATGTGCCGCAGGATGTACGACGTCGTGGTCTTGCCGTCGGTCCCGGTGATGCCGAAGACCTGCATCTCTTTCGACGGGTGTCCGATGAACTCGGCTGCCAGCGGTGCCAGCGACTGTCGCGTGTTGGCCACCACGATCTGTGGCACGTCCAGCGGCAACGGTCGCTCGACCAGGAGCGCGCTGACGCCTTGCTGCACGGCAGCGGCCGCATAGTCGTGCCCGTCACGGCTCGAACCAGTCAGCGCCGCGAACAGGTCGCCCGGCCGCAGCCAGTCGGCGTAATACTGCACGCCAGTGACGAGCACCTCCGGGTTTCCGATCAGTGCCGCTCCCGGGACCGCTCGCGTCAGTTCACCTACGGTCATCTCGCGTGGCGCGTGGTCGGGCAGGTGATCCGGCAAGTCACCCTTTGATGACATGGAGTTTCCTCGCCAGCCATGGCAGCACCGGCACATGTCGCCGTTCGACTACCGGTGGGTAACTGATGATGTCGCCACCGAATCCGGTTTTGAATCGGTACAGACCTCGCCAGTCGTCTCCCTTGGTGCCAGCGATCGCCCCAGGGTCGTCAGTCTGTACCGAAGCCGGGTCCCGCTCGGGGATTCCCCACAGGTCGTAGGTCTGGCACCCGTGGTCGCGCGCCCAGCGCATCGCTTCGAATTGCATCAGGAATGCGGCTCCGTCTGCCCGATGCTCGGTGGACGACGCTCCGTACATGTAGATGCCTTCGCTGCCAAACTTCGCCGCCATCAGCACCGCCGCCAGTGCGCCATTCGCCAGCTGCGCCGACAACAGCACCGCATCGTCACCGAATGTCTGCATGAAGTCCGCGTAGTACGCTCGGGAATGCACGCCAAACTCGTTGCGGTTCGCGGTGTCCAGCATCAATTCGTAAAACTGGTCGATTGCTGCGGGTTCCGCGCAATGGCGCTGGATCGTGACCCCTCGCCGCTGCGCCAGTCGCACGTTGTACCGGGTCTTCTGGTGCATCTGCTTGAGAATCGCGTCATCGTCGCCCAATGGCACCTTCACCGTTCGTCCTGGCTGCAGGTGACCCGGTCCTGCCACCACGCGGTGGCTCCGGTAGTCACCGCTCAGGCCGAGCGCGGCATTCGGTTCGATCAGGGTCAGAATCGACCGGTGCTTTCGCGCCCGCGCGTCGATCTCGTCGAGCAGCAGGTTCCACAGCACCTCGGGATTTCCGTTCAGCACGGGACCACGCGGGATATACCCGACACTCGCCCCCCCTTGCGATCGGTACAGCACTTGCGCCATCGCGGTGCCGGCGCTGTCTTCGATCAGGATCCGTTCCGGCGACCACCCGTGTTGGGACTTGAAGTCGCCCCATTGCCACGATTGCAGGAGGTGGCCATCCAGTCCGGCCAGTCGCTCGTTCCAGGCGACGGCTGCGCGCGAAAGGTTGGGTGAAGTCGGGGTCTCCGGCATGGAGTCAAACGGCTCCTTGGTGGGTAATCTCTCGGGTCAGGCGAGGTCGTCTTCCAGCGAGGCTTCCATCAGGGCGGACGCAACCAGTTCCTGATCGGTCTCTGGAGCCTGCTCGGCAAGTCGGGAGAGGATTCGGGCCGCCCGTGGGCCGCCGATCTCCCCAATCGACACAATCGCCTGGTGGCGGATGTCTACGTCTTCTTCGTGCAGCGCAATCTCGGACAGTTCGGGCAGTGAGTCGAGGTCGCCCATCGTCCCCACCGACGCGACCGCTTCGTATCGCAGCGCGGGGTCTTCATCCTCGAGCAATTCACGCACGGTCGGCAGCCACTCGCGCATGTTGCCGCGCCCGATCATCAACACGGCACCGGGGCGAAGGCCAATCTCGTCTTCTTCCCACATCCGCGCGATCAGCGCACCGATGCGCTCGTTCGGCCCAAATGCCGACACCGACTCCGCCGCACGCAATCGCACGTGCCACGATTCGTCGTCGTCTTCCGCGACGTCGTACAACGCTGTCTCAAGCCGCGCCGCGAGGTCTGCGTCGAGCTCGTCGTATTCTGCCAGGAACACGAATGGTCCAAGGCTGGCCGCTGCCTGCGCGCGCACGTCGTCGGACACGTCGTCACGAAGCATGTCCAGCAGGCGCACCGCAACTCGGGGTTCATGCACCGCACCCAGGCCTTCGACAGCGCGGCTGCGCACGGCCACGTCGTCGTCTTCGCTCACCGCGAGCAGGAATCGCTCGATGTCGAACCGGTAGTCCTCCGTTGCGAACTCGATGGCATCGGTGACGATTGCTAGTCGCAATTCGGGATCGACGCGACTCCACAGCGAGGAGATGGTTTCGAGATCGTCCGCTGCGAGGTCATGGAAGCCATAGACCCCACTCACATGCCGCTCGCCGCCAATCAGCGTCTCCAGCAATTCCGTTATGTCGACCTTGGGCAGGGCTGAATTCGCTGCCTCGAAATCGAGGTCTTCGTCGGTGTCGCCTTCCGTATCGGGCGTGAAAATCCGGATGTGTTCGAGATCGAGGTCGGAGCCGGACGCAAATTCCGGCTCCTCCTCGTCGTCATCGAACGAGTTCAGCGACTCCAGGTCGTCCCACCGCTCGTCGGGATCAGTCGGCAGCATAGGTGTAGGTGTCACCGTCATCGGTCGAGATCTGCGCGTGCTGGTCGAGCGTTTCGCGCAGCAGCTCCGCCGAGAACGGTCGTTCCACATTCGCCACAGTCAGCAGGTCGGCAAACGTGGCAATCATGGTGTCCCCATCCTCGATGCCGATTCGCTCGAACGTCGCTTCCACCACGGCATCAGGCCGCCGGCGCAGCTTGTCGTCAAGCGGCTTCTCGGTACCAAGTCGCGGGAATCGGTCTTCCGACACCAGCCACTCCGGCGACACTTCGCAGGAGAACGAGGTTGGCCGGAAGTGGTACCGCGGCGACCGCCGGTCGTCGAGATCCAGCAGGCGGGCACTCTGGTTGCTGCCCTGCAGGAATTCGACGGTGTAATGGCCGTCATTTTCGGTGGCCGTGATCGAGATCAGGGCACCGGGCACCAGGCTCTCGGCATAGAAGTCGTCGAGCCCCAGGATGAACCCTCCACGGTTCGGCGTCGGGTAGCGGAGTTCCACCAGATAGGTCGTGTAGAACTGAGGAATCTCGAACGTCAACACCGCCGACCGCTGGTCCGGCAACACCTGCTTCGGCAGCAACTGCTGCATCTCCTGGTCGTAGGGCAGGAGACCGTGGACGAATTCATAGAACGAGAGGATGCGGCTGACGGAAGAAACCGTGCGATGCTCGATCCCTGCCGGAACCTCGTCCACCAGGTACCGGTAATCGGTACCGATGTCATTCGGTTTCCGCCGGGTGGTCCCGATCTGCGGCAGCGAAGACGTGCTCCAGAACCGCTGATCGTTGGTGCCGACGAAATCGAAATCCTTGTGCTCGCGCGAGAGCCGGAAGTTGATCGCGAACTGGATCGCCTCGAAGTCCGTCGAGTTCGGGCGAACATTGAGGATATCGGTCGCCAGCACTTCGTCGGTCAGGGGCTGCTCCTGCTCGGAGATGTAGTCCTTGATTCGGCGAATGTCATTCCGTCCCAGGCGCGCAACGCGATCCTCGGCCATCCATCGGCCAGCGAACTGGGCCACCCGGGAGTCGCTGGCGAACTGGTCCTGCAGGGCCGCGGCCAGGTCGCTCTCGGGCACTGCGGAGAAGTCGGTCGCTACGGCTGGTGCCGGAACGATGCGCTGCACCGGGGCCGGCGAAGGTGCGGGCGCCTCCTCGATCACGACTTCCTCGGCCACCACGATTTCCACGTCGTCGGCTTCCACCGGCTCCGCCGCTGGCGTCTCGGCCGGGGACTCGGTCACCACCACGAGATCGACGTCCTCGACCTCGTAGGTATCGCCGTAGAAATCGTCCTCTTCCTCGTCATCATCACCGAACTCTGGCACCGAGTAGGTCGCCCAGTTGGGGTCGACTCGCGCTCGCTCGGGGGCCGGACGCACCGGACGCTCCGGCTTCGGCAGCGGCGTGATGAACCGGGCCGACAGGCTGTGGGTGCTCGGTGCGTCGTTCGCCATCGGTGCTCGTCCCAGCCGGGTCGTCTGCACCACCACCGCGTCGTCAGTCGTTTCGATTCCAAAGATCTCGGGGTTGGCCTTGACGGCCTCCTCGATCTTGCCGGCGTCCGCATCCAGGAAGCTGGACAGCTCCGCCACGGTCGCCCCGATCGGCGAATAGTCGGTCATGAACATGCCGCGACCGCGCAGGACCTTGAATACGTTCTCGGCGAGTTCCTGCTGGGCCTTGGTGCCACTGAACGTGGGGGAGACGAGATTCGTGACCATGAACGGTCAACTCCTTGATGGTGAGCGGTGATGTGGGCGAATCCGGTTCGACCGGCGACGGCCGTCGCGGCAGGCGATGACGGGAGGCCCGGTTACTTGCCTCGTTGTTTCAGCGCCTCGACCAGTTGCTCGGTCGTAAGCGGGCTCGTTGCGCTGCGAAGCAGGGAAAGAAGGAAGACCATGTCGTCTTCGGTAAGTCGCACATCGCTACCGTTCGTTGCCATGCGTGCCGGGAACTCCTTCAAAGGGGGCTGGTGGAGCGTGACGAGCGGCGCGCCAAAACTGACGCGGGGCGCCCATAACCGGTCAAGTATAGCCCACCCCCACCTCCGGTGCAGGAAGGGGAGTGGGCGGAACTCGTTCAGGAGGCGACCGCAGTAGCCGTCAGTACTGGTCTCAGAGAGTTGTCAGGAATACCGGGGATCGGCCATCAGCGGCCGCGCAGGTCGTCCAGCACTTCGGCGGAGGACTTGCGCCGTCCCAGGAAGATTGGGGTATCCACCGCTGTCCACTTGCGGACTTCTGCGGCTCGCAGGCGCTGGACCATTTTCACGAGCTGCTCGGGATCATCGTCTTCCAGGGCAACCACGAATTCCTGGGTCTGGATTCCAAACGAGTTGACGGTGTTGGTCAGGATCTCCGGGAACTCCCGACCCATTTCACCGTGCTCGATCATCAGCCTGCGGCGCTCCTTGTAGTCCACCAGATACCAGTCCGGCGTCTTGGTGAAGGGATAGACGCTCAGGTAATCCTTTGCCGGGATGCCCTTGAGGAAAGCCGGGCCGTGGGTCGGATCGTACTGCGACATCCCGCCAACACCGATGTAGTTGGCGACTTGGTCGAGATTCGCCCCGAGTGAGGTCTTGTCGATCGCAATCGCAAACGCCTGCAGCTGGTCCAGCGTCGTCGCATGAGCCCAGATGATCAGGTCGGCATCGGGCGACAGGCCCAATGCTGAGTACACGCCGCGCACGGTTACGCCGTCCGGCGCATGATCGAGCAGATTGGCCAGTTCGGCGGCGGCCTCGTGATAGCCACCGTTCGCCAGGTCGCGCCACCCGGCACCGCGCTTGAAGAGCCACCACGCGGCGAACTGGTTGGCAGGAGTGGTTTCCGCGGACATGGGAGAGAGTCCTTCCGTTGGTGTTGATGCCGGCAACGGCGCGCGGCACACGCTCTCTCCATGATGCGCCTTTCCGACAATAGGCGACAACACCGATCCGGGACGGCCTGCCGCACATCACGGCCACCAATGCCCCTTCTGTACTGCTCTGCGCCTACACTCCTCTTCGTCTCAATGGCGCCTCCGACCCACGCACCGACATACCTCTTGTCAAACAGCGGTCATGCCGTCCGCCCACGCCCCAACTCCCCTCCTGCCGCCTACCCGCGCCTCCAACCTCCTCCTGCTACCTGCCAGCGCCTCAACTCCCTTATGCCGTCTACCAGTGCCTCAACCCTGCTCCTGCCACCTGCCCGCGGCCCAAACGCCTTCATGCCGCCTGCCTGTGCCCTCAACCCCTCATGCCGTCCGCCCGCGCCAAAGTCGTTACCCACTGTTATTCCCGTCCCACCCCAACCCATCGTCATTCTGAGCGGAGCGCAGCGGAGTCGAAGAATCCCCGCGCGAAGCGCATCG
>JAEZJB010000024.1 GCA_023415845.1 Chloroflexota bacterium
CATTTGCTTCGTCGGCCGTGCCATGGCTGGAGTGCTTCGTGGGGACGCCTCCGGGCGTGCCGCTCGAACAGGGGTGGCGTCTGCCAGGCCAGGCGATTCCGAAGGATGGGTACCTGGTGCCGAACGACGCTCCGGGCTTCGGGCTCGAGCTGCCGGACTCCTGGTTCGAGCCATTCTTCGCCTGATAACGCTCATCGACACCTGGCGAAGGGGACGTTAGCCGGATCGGTGGGGAAGGTACAGCGTTGTGACAATGCCGCCCCCAGGCAAGGGAGCCAATTCCAGCAGGCCGCTGTGCATCTCGGCGATACCCTTGACGATGGCGAGGCCGAGTCCGAACCCCTGATTGACCGGTCCCGCCAACCGGGTGGCGTCGCCGCGATGGAAGGGCTCAACGAGCGGCGCAATGGTCTCCGGACTGTAGGTGGCACCGGTATTGGTTACGAGCAGGCGGACACCTGACGGGTCCGCCTTAAGCTCGATCCAGATGGTTCCACCCGGATGATTGTGCCTGACGGCATTCTCCAGCAGGTTGTTGACCGCCAGGCTGAGGAGCGTAGGGCTTCCGGTAACTGGGGCTGGCACCAGCTGCTCGTGAACCGTGATGCCACGCTCCGTGGCTTCCGCACGACAGGCAGTAATGGCAACCCGGCAGAACTCCGCCAGGTCGATCTCCTGCCAGACCGGCTCGGTGAGTTGTCCCTGCGCGAGTTGCAGCAGAGCAGCGATGAGCTCCTCGCTCCGCCGGTTGGCCTCGAGCGCGCGCTCCAGTGCGGGCTGGAGGTCGGCTGGTACGCGGCCCTGGGCGAGAGGAATCTCAAGGGCCGCGCGTACCGTTGTAAGTGGGGTGCGGAGTTCGTGAGAAGCGTTGGCAATGAACAGGCTCTGGTTCGTGAAGACGCGTTCAAGACGGTCCAACATGCGATCGAAGGTATCCCCGAGCTGCTTGATCTCGTCCCGGGGGCCGGTCAGATTCAGTCGCTGGTCGAGGCGTTGTTCGGAGAGCTCGTGGGCGAGATTGGTGATGCTGGCGATACGGCCAAGCGAGCGGCGGCTGATCCAGGAAGCGATGACGATGGCAACGACCGCAAATACCAGCAGCACGCCAAACGACCAGCGGATCAGGGTTGGCAGCCGCCCCTCGGACAACTGCACCATCTGGCCGCTCCCTGCCTGACCCGCCGAGTAGATCGCGCCCGGGATGAGCGCGTCGGGCTCAACTGGTGACTCGGGCTCAACCGGCGGTGCCAACTCACCATCAGGATCGGGAATTTCGCCCGTGTCAGGAGGAAGATCGTCCAGAAGTGCCGGATCGGGATCATCGTGAGTGCCCGAAGTCGAGTTCGAGACGATGACCAGATCAAGACTCTGTGCGGTGAAGAGCGCCAGCACAAGCATCGCCAGCATGGCCCCGATGAAGGCTCCTGCGATGGTAAGTGTCAGCCGGGTGTGAAAACTGAGGGTGGGTCGGCGCATGTCAGGAAATGCGGTAGCCGAAGCCCGGCACGGTTTCGATGACGCTGGGTGGGCCCAACTTGCGCCGGAGCGAGTGGATCACGACCTTGACTACGTCAGTCGTACGGTCAAAGGGATCATCCCATGCTGCGTCGAGCAGATTGGTGGCCGAGCGGTAGGCACTTTGGGCCGCGAGCAACTCGTAGAGCACCGCATATTCCTTCGGGGTGAGGTGCACGGGCAAGCCGTTGCGCTCCACAACCTGGCGCCGAAGGTCAAGCCGGATGTCTCCCCGCTCCAGGATCGTCGAGCCGCTGTCTCGCGTGCGACGGCCGAGCGCCTCAATCCGGGAGCGCAGTTCGAGATAGGCGAATGGCTTGGCGAGGTAGTCGTCTGCCCCTAACTCGAATCCGTTAACCAGGCTGTCGAGTGAACCAGCGGCGGTCAGCATCAGGATGCGGACCGGATACCCATCGGTGACGAGCGTGCGACAGACAGTATCACCATGGATGACCGGAAGATCTCGGTCGAGGATCACGACGTCGACTGGGTGGTCGTCAAGCCACGCCAGAGCCGTGGCGCCGTCTGGTGCAACGTTCACGAGATGACCTTCGTGCCGAAGTCCCGCCGCCAGCGTCTCCGCGAGAGGCTCGTCATCCTCCACGATCAACAGTCGCATACCACCCTCATTGCCGATGCCGTGAATTCAATCTTTTGCTTTTGAGTATCTCATGGGGTCGGTTAGGTCCGGGTAAGGGCGCGCGTAACGCAGGTCTTCGTGGTGGCTGCCAGGATCACGTCGTGAAGTCGGACGAAGACCTGGTGCTCCCGGCTCACAACGCCCAGTCGTGCGGGTCAGAGGATGTTCCTGCTGACCGGATATCACCGAAAGGACCGTTACCATGGTTATTCATCACGGTTCGGACACTGCCCTCCTTACTCGCCGCGCCGTCATGGTTGGCGGCATCGGCATCGGCATCGGAGCATCGATTGTTGGCGATCGCCAGCTACCCTCAATCCTGGCAGCCGAGGCAACGCCACCTGCTCCCGACCAGCCCGATGCGGTGCCGCCGATCGAATTCCCCGCCACTGCCATTGGCCGAGAGTTCGCCAGCCTGCTTGATGCCGTCAATTCCCGGGACCACGACCAGTTCCTGAACCATTTCGAGGAGTATTTTCCGGCCGAGGTTGCTGAGGGAATGGCGGTCATGACCTACCTGAACTCCGCATCAATGGGGACACTCGTGCTGCATCGGATCGCCGAGGCGACCGAGACCCACATCACCGCCCTGATCGAGGCGACTTTGAGCGAGGAGTGGCTCTCCGTCACCCTGCGGCACGACGATGAGGGGCGTTCCGATATCGATCTCATGCCGGCACCACCAGAGGCTGACTTGGGCCCGGTCGGACCGCTCGACGACGAGGCAATTGCCGCGGAGATGTCGCGCTACCTTGGAAAACTGGCTGCCGCTGACGTCTTTTCGGGAGTGGTTCTGATTGCGCGGAGCGGCGAGCCGATGTTCCTGGATGCATACGGGCTGGCAAACGCCGAGCGGGGCGAGATGAATACGTTGCAGACCCGGTTCAATCTGGGATCGATGAACAAGATGTTTACTGCCACGGCCATCGCCCGCCTTGTAGAGTCCGGACAGGTGGCATTCACGGATCTGCTCTCAACCTATCTCCCCAACTATCCGGCCGATGTGGCGGACAAGGTGACGATCCACCACCTGCTGACTCACACCTCCGGCCTGGGTGACTTCTTTGGCCCACGGTATCAGGCGGAACGTGACTCGCTGTTCACCCTGGATGACTATCTTCAACTTTTCGCGGACGAGCCGCTCCGGTTCGAGCCGGGCGAACGACACGAATACAGCAACGCCGGGTTCATCGTGCTCGGGCTGGTGATCGAGGCAGTGAGCGGTCAGGACTATTTCGATTATGTGCGTGAGGAGGTCTATGCCCCGGCAGGGATGACGGCGACTGATTCATTTGAACGGGACCAATCGACACCAAACCTGGCGACCGGGTACACCTACCGGATGCCAGAGGATCCGGCCGACCTGACATTTGACGTCGTGCTCGGCGGACGCGAGCCGAATACGTTCTTTCTCTCGCCGCGCGGCACGTCGGCGGGCGGTGGGTACTCCACGGTTGATGATTTGCTGCTGTTCGATCGCGCTCTGCGTTCGGGGGAGTTGGTGACACCGACCATGGCCGAGACATTGATGGAAGGTAAAGTCGATACCTCCTCACCACGCGTGCGCTATGGCTATGGGTTTGTTGACGATCGAAGTGGCACCGAGCGCATCGTAGGGCACAGTGGCGGCGCCCCCGGTATCAACGGCAACCTCGACATGTTCCAGGAGTCGGACGTTACCTTCGTCGTGCTGACGAACGTCGATCAGGCTGCTCAACTCGTCACGACGAAAGTCAGGCACCTGCTCGCAAAGCAGTAGCCGCCTTCCGTCCTGAGCCTGAATGTCCGTGGTGCGCCCACCGCACAGGGAGACCGATACTGGGGTCTCCTGACGCTGCAGCAGTGTCTCTTTTCGACCGTGGAAGCCAATGGGATCTGCGCGTATGATGTGGCCGTCCGCCAGACGACGGCCACATCATCGGTTGTAATCCGTGCCCCAGCGATGATCAGATCAGACGAGAAGGAATGATACGAACACGTGCATGCTGATTCCCTGCCGGTGATGGATGCTTACGTTCCCGAGCAGGTGGCCGTATACCAGACCGATCACCTCCTCGCCCATATCGCCTTTCCGTTCGACCCGGTCCAGGCGTCCAATGCCCTTCAGCGTGACCAGCACGTGATCGCGATCGATCTGGGCGGCGACAAGATCCGGCGAACCGACTACCGGATTCGGGCAGGACGGTTGATACCGGAGGCCGAAGAGGTGATCCAGGCTCGCGGAGGCGCGGGCTATCTCGCATTTCTCGAACGGGTGGCAGCCGAAGCAGAGGAGCGGCAGGTACCGGTGGGTATCTCGTCGGCGACCCGGTTGGACGGAACCGTGGTCACGCGGGTTGCCAATCTGCCAGTCTTTTATGACGACTTCCTCGCCGGCTGGGGTGCAGACTATGCTCGCCTGTTCACGGGACCATTCCAGGTTGCCAACGACACGGTGGCGGGTATCTGTGGCGTGGCCACCCTACTGGTCCACCAGGGCATCGATATCGCCGACATCGCCTTTTTCATCAGCGGCAGTGGATTCGGGGCGTCGGTCATCGCTGGCGGCAACGCCATTCACGTCGAGGCCGCCCATGTGCCCCTGGCCGACGCGCTCAACCCGCTTGGCCAGCCCACCCATTGCCATGTGCCGGGCAAGGACTACGTCTGCCTCGATCGTGTCGTCGCCGGGCGGGCCGGGATCGAGGACATCTATCGCCAGCAGACGGGTGAAGCGCTCGACGGAGTG
>JAEZJB010000224.1 GCA_023415845.1 Chloroflexota bacterium
CCCCGGGCGTGCTCATTCAACTCCTCGAGTTGACGGTGATGGGTGTCGAGGGAGTGAGTGGGCTGCGCTCACTGCGGAAACACCATCGCCTCCAGGACCTCGCTGACGGCGCGCACAGCCACGACAACGGCAAAATCGCGGTCGCCGTCAACGGCAATCATCTCGACACCGCCGTCTCCATTGCGCTCGAACAGGGCGCGAACGTCGCCGAAGCCACCCAGGAAATCCGTCGCCGCATTGGCTTCGCGGCCGGCAACGTGCTTGGTATGACGGTCCGCTCCGCCAACATCTTCGTCGATGACATCGTGTCGCCGACCACCTGACATCCGTTTACCCCATCAAGGATCCCGCTGGTTCATGTCCAATCCCGCCGACGAACGGCCACGCGCTGGTTCGACGCCGTCGTCTCCCTCCAACAAAAAGCGAAAGCCAGGACGCAAACGATCGGCTGGCCCCCGCATTGATCGCCATGCCCCGTTGCACCAGGCTCGCATCTTTGCCATGCAGGCGCTCTACGAAGTCGACGTCACTGAGCACAGCCTCGACGAAATCCTCCTGCACCTCGGCACATCACGTCGGCGAGCGCTTGAGGAGTTCTTCCGCAGGGCTCGCCGAAGTGCCCGGGCCGCGGTCTCCACCATTGCCTTCATGGCTCGCAACACGGAAGCGGCAGAGACCGAATTCGCCCTCGCCCAGTTCCGGGAGGCGTCACAGCGCGCAGTCAACGAGTGGATCGAGCAGCCCGAAGCCGAGGATGCCGACATTGCCGACGCCTACGTCACGTTCGAGCGCGAGCAGATTGAGCGCGAGGTTCACGCCCTCCTCGATGGCTTCCGTTCCCGGGCAGACGAAGCCCTGTCGGAATGGCTGCATTTGCCCGGCAAAGACGACGAGGATCTCGACCCTGCGACCCGGGAACTGCGCGCCGACCTTGGCGTTCTCGAGGAAGGCAGCGAAAGCGCGGCCATCCTCGAACGGCTGGAAATTCACGAACGCTCCACGATCCGGCAGATCGAGGAGTTGCTGGCAGACCAGGAAAAGACCGCCACCGATGCGCTTCTCGCACTCGTTCGCCACGCCGAGCGTCTTGCCCGGGGCGTGAACCAGCATCTGGCGACCATCGATCCCTACATCGCCGAGGCCGCCCCGGCGTTCCCGATCCCCCAGCTCCCGTCCATCGACCGGGCCGTCCTGCGCATTGCCCTCTACGAGCTGCTTTGCGAGCCCGACGTGCCTTTCAAGGCAGCGATCAACGAAGCCGTGGACATCGCAAAGCAGTACGGCGGTCCCAATTCCGGCAAGTTCACGAACGGCGTCCTCCGGACAATCTCCGAACGCATCACCGCATCCCGAGCCACAAACCCCAGGCCGTGATATGGCCTCATGGGCTACCGGAACCTGGCGTTGCCACCCACGGACTCCAGTAACGGAATCTGCCCGGATGCCGCGCTGTTCACTACCCTTTGCATGCGAAGTAACTGCTGACTACGATTCCGTGGCGTGGTCGTGTATTATCCCTGCGGAATGCACCGTGCATGCCAATCAGCATCGCCCGTTCGATGCGGAATGTCGGTGCGTTGGCAATGCGGTCGTCATGGGGGCCTGTTCCCCAACCAGGACATCAAACGCTGCCGGGTGCGTACCTGGCATCAGACCCGGAGGAGGGTTCTCATTTGGCTACCACACTTGAACGCGTGCAGGCTATTGCTGTGGAGCGACTGGGCGTCGACGCCGACCAGGTAGTCGAGAGCGCCGAGTTCATCGGCGACCTGAACGCTGACTCCCTCGACCTTGTCGAAGTCATCATGGCGATGGAGCAGGAGTTCGGCGTGGAGATTGCCGACGAGGATGCCGAAAACATCCGCACCGTTGGCGATGCAGTAAAATACATCGATGAGCATGCGCAGTCCTAGTCACTCCTGAGTGACGCGGACGATGTCTGCAGGGAAACGCAGTCGGGCAGCCATGCCGCGGCTGCGTTTCTGTCTGGTTTCAATCGGTCTCCGGCGAACCGTGTATCCATTCTGGTCGTCAGTGAGCACTCTGATGGTCCCCGCCGGATCATCGCATCGATGATCGGCACGGTGTACTGGCCATGGGTGGCCAGGCCCCAGAATGGAGTTATGCCAAAATGGCCCGCATGAAGGTTCCCGCCGTCAAGCTCAGCAAGCTCAAGGTCCCGCGGCTTCCCCAGGTCGACCCCGACACTCCCGACGTATTCGAAGAGATGACGCTCCAGGAGCACCTTGTCGAGCTCCGCGATCGCATCATGAAGGTCTGCATCGGCGTTGGGCTCGCCTTCGTCATTGGCGCCATCCTCTCTCCGCGCCTGCTCGAGCAGATGCGAAACAATGCCAACCTTGAAAACACTGGATTCGATATCCGGGCACCAACCGAACCGCTTACCCTGTTCTTCAAGGTCGCGCTCTACATTGCCATCGCCATCGCGATGCCCCTCATCGTCTATCAGATCATCGCCTTCCTCGCCCCGGGATTGACGAACAAGGAAAAGCGACTCATCTATATGTCGCTTCCATTCGTCTCGCTCCTGTTCATTGCTGGCTGTGCCTACGGATATTTCGTGGCGGCACCCCGGGCGCTGTACTTCCTCTCGAACTTCCTGGGAGACATCTTTGCCTGGAACCCGGATGGTAATGAGATTCTGAGTTTCTTCCTGACCTTGATGATCGGGCTGGGCTTATCTTTCCAGTTACCTGTCATCATGTTCATCCTGGCCAAGATCGGGATCGTTACACCACAGAAAATGCGTGAATGGCGGCGGTACGCCTATCTCTGCCTCACCATTCTTGCGGCAGTCATCACGCCCAGTACGGATCCGATCAACATGGCGATCGTGGCCATCCCGCTGGTCATCCTCTACGAAGCCGGCGTGATCATCTCATCGGTCTTCGCGAAGACCAGCTTCCGCCAGTCGGACGACGATGCAGGAATGGCTGCCGCGGCCTGATCGGCTTCCTTCCCCGCAGTCACACCCATCAGGGCGGTTGGTTCAGTCCAACCGCCCCTGTTGTTTCAGGGTCGCCTCGTCGGCCGGGCGAACCAGAATCGTTCGTTCATTGCGGTACGTGACCATCCCTGGTCCGGCGCCCTTGATCTTGCGAACATTCCGGCGGCGGGTTACGTCGACCTCGACCTGCCCGCTCTCGCGGCTGCCACTGTAGTAGGCCGCGAGGGCAGCCGCAGTCTCGATCGCCCCCACGTCCTCGTCCTCCTGGGGACGCAGCCAGCGAACCACCACGTGAGAGCCTGGCACCCCTCGGGCGTGGAGCCAGGTATCGTCGGCACCGGCAATGCTGAATGTGACCTGATCGTTCTCCCGGCCCGACCGCCCCACGTAGATCACGTTACCGGAAGCCTCCGTCAGGCCGGGAACACGTCGCTCCTGCTTCTTGCGGCTGGTTGAGCCCTTCCGCTCTCCCACCTCCTGCCGCCCGCCGGTGTGTTCCTCGAACTCCTGTCGCATTGCCTCGATTGCTGCGAATCCTTCGGCCTGCGCGGCCTGCGTGCGCAACTGGTCGAGGTAGCGGAGTTCCACTTCGGCCGCCTCCACGTGCTCGGGCACCAACTGCCCTGCCCGCTGCGACTTCCGGTATTCCTCGAAATACGCCTGCGCCTGGTCCTTTGGCGACATCTTCGGATCGAGCGGCACCCGCACGTCGTCGATCACCAGTTCGGTGTCACCCGGCTGGATCTGCCACAGCCAGGCATAAATGAGTTCCCCCCATTCCCGCAGTTGCTCGACCTGCTCGGCTCGCTTGAACTGCTCCTGCAGGGCATGGAGTCGGGACTGGACGCGCTCTCGTTCGCGGTCGATCGCGGCAACCACTCGTTCCCGGCGCTGGCGATGGTCTCGCGGCCCTGTTTCGCCGCCGGTGTCGACCATGGTCTGGATCGCCTCCGAAATCGAGTCGACTGGCCGCTCGCTGGCGATTTCCGTCAGGTAGGATATGGGAGTCGCCGCGTAGGCGATGGGCTCACCTTCCTGCTCGTAGACAGCAGGCGCCCATGATCGCGTCAACAGCGGCTCAAAGAGCCCGCGTACATTCCGGGCAAGGTCACCGGCGTCGTCAACCGTGTCAAGTTGCCCGGCGGTCGCCGCTGCGTCGCCTGTGACGCGGTACGCAACCTCGCGGGCAATTTGAGGACTCACCCCCCGTAATCCACGCACGAGCAGGTCGGCAAGAGAGCCGGTCGATTTGGCGCCGGCGAGGAGCTTCTCCGCACCGGCGGAGGTGAGTTGGCGCGGATCCGGGCGATCCGGTGGCGGTGGCGGCGTGTATTCCACCCTGGGGAGAATGGGACGGACCCGGCTCATGGCCGCCGTCACTCGCTTCGCGCTCTCCATGACGCGGCCTTCGGCGTCCACCAAGATGAGGTTGCTGTGACGTCCCATCACCTCGATGTAGAGTTCCGCCCGGTTCAACGAGGGATCCCAGATATCGCCTTCCGCACCATCGTCGGCATCCTCCACGTCGTCATCGTGCAGGTCCGCCGTGCTCAGCCCCGACCGCGTGGTACGCGCGTTGCCGGTGTCAAGACGCTTCACTATACTGAGGCGCACGAGCCGCTCCAGCGGCGGCTGCTCGATCCCGATCAGGAACCCGCCACGCACATACTTGCGCAACTGCAGTCCGAACGGCGTTATCAGGCTCGGATCAGTGGAGGGTAGCCGGTCAGCCAGCCAGATTCCGGCGGTTGTGGGTTCGGCAGACATCACCAGCGGCCTCCGTCGCCCCTGGGCATAGATCTCAGCTGCGATGGTGGTGGAATTGACGAGGCCCAGCTTCTGAATCCGGCCATCCAGCACCGACGCCTGGAGTTCATCGGCCACCGCCGCAACCGTCAAGACATCGAACATAGTCCACTCGACCTTTCGTCAGCTAGTTGAGAATCCTGCATTACCCAGGAATACACGGGAGTACGCCGAACGTGCCAGACGCCATCGAGACAGATGTCACCGCAGCAGTCGTTGCCGAAGATGAATTGTCGTCGGAGGAACGTGACCTCTGTACCCGAGGCGACGGCCAGATCACCGACATCGTCCGCAACCAGGCTCCCCGGGTCTTCATCATTTCCGGTCCATCGGGCGTGGGTAAGGACTCGGTGCTCGAGAAGCTTCGCGAGGTGTACCCCAACGCCCGCTACGTCGTGACGGCTACCTCTCGCCCCATGCGCGAAGGCGAAATCCCGGGCGTCCATTACATCTTCCTCGAGAAGCGTGAGTTCGAACGCCAGATCGCGGCCGGCGATTTCATTGAACACGCCCTGGTCTATGAAAACCTCTACGGTGTCCCTCGCCGCCCGATCGAAGAAGGTCTGGCGGCTGGCCAGCCCGTCATCATCAAGGTCGACGTCAAGGGTGCCGACACGCTCCGCAAGCTGATTTCGGACACCGTGTCGATCTTCCTGCTCCCCGAGTCGATGCAGGCCCTGAAGCAGCGACTTCATGACCGCAAAACCGAGGCGCCGGACGTGCTCCTTAAGCGATTCCGCACCGCCTGTGAAGAACTGGAACGGGTTGGCGAGTTCGACTATGCCGTCTTCAATGAGGCCGGCCAACTTGACAAGGCGCTTGAGGACATCATCGCCATTGTCGAGGCCGAGCATCGCAAGGTGAACCGACCCCGCGCGGTAATCACCACCGGCTAAGCCGCCGCTCCGGGGCGCGAGCCGGGATCATCCCTGGGCTATTCGTCGTCGCCCACGTACCGTAGCGTCTCGCGGTCGACCACCCGATCGGTGAACAGGATGCCGTCGAGGTGGTCGATTTCGTGCTGGAACACCCTGGCCAGGTAGCCCTGCGCCTTGATCCGCACCGGCTTGTTGTCCATGTCTACGGCCTTGACCGTGATCGCGTCGAACCGGGGTACCTCACCCACCCAGCCCGGAATGCTCAGGCAACCTTCCAGCCCGATCTGCTCGCCGTGCCCCCGAATGACCTCGGGATTGACGAGCCGGTAGGTGACTTCACGCTCGACATCCGAGTCGTCATCTTCTTCGCTTTCCTGGTAGCGAATGACGATCAGGCGGCGAGTAACGCCGACCTGGGGCGCAGCGACCGCCACGCCTCCCGCCTCGGGCAACATGTCGTACATCTCGTCCGCCAATTGACGGATGCTGGCGTCAACCCGCTTGATGCTGGTTGCCTTCTGCCGCAACCGGGGATCACCCTCATACACAAGTTCCAGCGTCATTGCCGTTTCTACTCCCACACCGGATTCATGTCTGGTATCTGCCGTGATCGCCCGATTCTCGGCGGCGTCGCCGACCTCTGGTCCCGATTACTGGCCCGAATCTGCGCGACCCGGCTGTAAACCGCCCTGGCGCAGTTCTTCCACGCATCACAGCATACTTTGCGGGTCAATATCCACTATCCATCCGGGCCGCATCGGCAGGTCGTCCAGCAACGACTCCATGTCACGTGAGCGCAGCACCACCTGCCACTGGTAGTGCCCGCGGACACGAGCCTGAAAAGCGGGGGTCGGTCCAAGGATATCGAGGGATACGCCCAGCGTTCGGGCATGACGCGCGATCTCGCGGGCCATCATCTCGGCTTCGATCGCCGCCGCCTGCTCCTTTTCGTGCCGGTAGAGATAGCGCGCCAGACGCACAAATGGCGGAAAGAAATGCCGCTCGCGGAAATCGATCTCTTCGCTGAAGAACGCATCGTAATCATGCCGGGACGCCGCCTGAATGGCGTAATGATGCGGCGTGTACGTTTGCACTACGACCTCTGATCCCGACCGGCGACGCCCGGCGCGTCCCGCAACCTGGGTCAGCAACTGGAAGGTACGCTCGGACGACCTGAAGTCGGGAAGGTGGAGCATCGAATCGGCCTGCACCACGCCAATCGCGGTCACGCCGGGCAGGTCGAATCCCTTGGCCACCATTTGCGTGCCCACCACAATGTCGACCTCTACCTGCTCGACGCGGGAAAGCATCGCCTCGTATCCGCCCTGCCGTCGGATGGCGTCCTGGTCCCACCGCATCACCCGCGCCCGGGGAAAGGTCTTTCGCACCTCGTCTTCCACGCGCTGCGTGCCAGCCCCGAAGAAGTCCAACTGGCCACCACAATCGGGGCAGCTGTTGGGCGGCGCTTCCCGGTGATCGCACCGGTGACACACCATCTGATGGCGGTCCTGGTGAAACACCATTGGAATGTCGCACATCTGGCAGGTGATCCGGTGACCGCACCGTCGGCAAAGGACCACTGTGGCGGTGCCGCGCCGGTTGAGCAGGATGATCGCCTGCTCACCCCGCTGGAGCGCGGTTTCGACGACCGTCCGCAACTCACGCGAGATCAGGCTCGTGTTTCCCGCCTGCAGTTCCATCGTGCGATCCACGATCTCCACTTCCGGCAACTCAAGCGAGGACTCGCGCGAACCGGCGAGCGGGTTGACCCTGTCCCGTAGCTCGATCAGTCCATATTCGCCCCGTTGAGCCTTCCACATCGATTCAACGCTCGGCGTCGCGCTTCCAAGCACCAGGGCGGCACCGGTCTGCTCCTGGAGGAATTGGGCCAGGGACCGGGCGTGATAGCGCGGCTCGGTGTCCTGCTTGTAGGTCGACTCGTGCTCTTCGTCCAGCACGATCAATCCAAGGTTGCGAACCGGCGCGAACAGGGCCGACCGAGGACCAACGACCACGCGAAACTCCCCCGACGCGATCCGCTGCCAGGTTTCGTAGCGCTGGCTGTCCGTGAAGCGGGAGTGGAGCACCGCCACCTGGCCGGGAAATCGATCGATGAACCGGCGCACCACCTGGGTGGCCAGCCCAATCTCCGGCACGAGGACAATCGCTGACTTGCGTTCGCGCAGGCACCACGCGACGCCACGCAGATAGATTTCCGTCTTGCCGCTGCCTGTGACGCCAAACAGCAGTTGCGGTCGCGGGTCCGAACCGGTCAGCGCCTGCTCGACACTCGACCACGCGGCAACCTGCCCCGTTGTGAGCGCCGGTGCCGGTGCTGGCTCGGCTGGTCGCGCATCATCCCGGGACTGCTCCACGATCTCGATGAGTCGCCGGGCGGCCATCGCCTGCAGCGTCGCCGCATCCGCCTCGACACGCTCGCGCAGGGCGTCCACGGCCACCAGGTCGCTCGCGCCTTCCCGCCGCAGGCGATCGAGGGCGAACAGTTCGTCGAGAATCGCCAGTTGCCGCTTTGACCGGCCATCGTATCGTTCCGCTCCCGGCAGCAGCCGAACGAAGCGCTCGGGTCGACGATGGGGGGTGTGGTGGTCCACCCGGATCTCAACCGAAACGTAGCCTTGCTCTTCCAGCCGGCTCATAACGGTCGCCAGTGATGAACCGAGCTCCGACCGCAGGTGCTCGATCGTTCTTTCGCCCTGCTCTGCCAGGATCTTCAGGACCTTGCGCTGAGCCGGCGTGGCCGACTCAATCGCCCTTTGACCCTCCTCGGTAATGCGAAACACCTCGTGCAGCCGGGTCTCGAGTCCGGGCGGCAGGAACTGGGCCATCGCCGCATACAGGGTGCTGGCGGTCTCGCGTGCCAGCCACTCGGCCGCCAGCCGCCGATCAACTGGCAGGATGACGCGCGGCTCCGGGATGGCGTGCAGCGGCCGGGTCGCAAACGGCGGCTTATAGTCGGTGATGGCCACCACGAATCCTGGCAGGAACCGCTTGCGCACCGGCACCAGCACCAGGAGCCCCGGTTCCAGGCCCTCAGCCAGATGCAGCGGCACGTCATAGGTGAAAACGCCCCGACCGCTGCCCGGACCAAGCCGCGACACCGCCACGTCGATGTAGCGGCCCACTGCCCCGAACTCCTCGTCAGGGATAGAGGCCACTGATTCGCGACTCATCCCGTGTTCCGCAGCCCCCCCGCAATACCATTGACGGCAAGGTGGAGGGTGTCGACCACGTCCTGATCGGACGGATCATTCCGGAGCCGATTGAGGAGTTCGATCTCGATATATGACAGCGGATCGACGTAGGGATTGCGACGATCGATCGATCGCTGCAGCACCGGCTCCGATCCCAGCAGCCGATCCTCCTCCCGGATTGCGAGCAGCGACTCGACCGCCAGGTCGAACTCGGCTCGAATCCGGCCCCAGATGCGGTTACGAATCCCCTCGTCCTTCACCAGATCGACGTACCGCTCGGCAATCAGCATGTCGGCCTTGGTCATCGCCAGTTCCGCATTGGAAAGCGTCGCCTGGAAGAAGGGCCATGTCCGCGCCATCTCACGGAGCACATTAATCCCATCGCGCTCGATGCCCTCACTGAGCGCCGACCCGAGTCCGTACCACCCCGGCAGGATGATGCGCGCCTGCGTCCAGGAAAAGACCCACGGAATCGCGCGAAGGTCCTGAATCCGATTCGAGACCGTGCGCTTGGCCGGCCGCGACCCCAGTTGCAGGCGCGCAATCGCGTCGATTGGCGTGGCCTCGTGAAAGAAGGTGATGAAGTCCGGATCGCCGTAGACGAGGTCGCGGTAGACCTCCGCCGACCTGGTCGCCATCCGGTCCATGATCGCGTCGAACTGCGAGGCATCCCCCTGCAGGCGCGGATTCTCGATATCCGCTGACCGGATCAGGATCGCACCCAGCGCCAGTTCAAGTTCCCGGTGGGCAATTGGCAGCGTTGAGTACCGCGCCGAGATGACCTCACCCTGCTCGGTCATCTTGATCCGCCCCTCAACGGTGTGCGGCGGCAGGGCCTGGATGGCGACGTTCGTCGGCCCTCCCCCACGCCCGACCGATCCGCCCCGCCCGTGGAAGAAGATGAACGGCACGCCCTGGGCCGAAAGTGTTTCGGCCAATGTTGATTGCGCCCGCTGCAGTTCCCAGGTCGACGCCAGATATCCGACATCCTTGTTGGAGTCGGAATAGCCGATCATGATCTCCTGCAGCCCTCCGGCCGCATCCAGCGCCGTCCGATACTGCGGAATATCGAGCAGCGCCTGCATCGTCGCCGACGAGTCGCGCAGGGTGGCGCCCTCTTCGAACAGCGGGGCGATTCTGAGCCGGGCATCCTCACCGCCTGGTCCGGCCAGCTTGGTCTCCTTCATCAGCAGGAGAACCTCGAGCACATCCGACGCCGATTCTGCGCCAGAGATGATCCAGGTCTGGATCGCTTCCGGATACTCGTAGTTCACCAACCAGCGAACAGTCCGGAACGTCTCGATGACCTGCCGGGCGTCCGGGTCGAGCGATTCGAGATCGATCGGCACGAGTGGTCGCCGCGAGTCGATTTCCTCCAGCAACAGCTTTTGGCGCGCCGCTTCATCCAGTCCAAGATAATTCGGTTCGACCTCCGTCACCGCGAACACATTGTGCAGCGCCATCTCGTGTCGGCGAGAGTGTTCGCGAATGTCCAGCGTGGCGAACGTGAAACCGAACACCTCGACCAGCCTGATCACATCATGCAGGTCACCGCCGGCAATCATGCCCGCCGACTGCTCACGAAGCGATTGTTCGATCAGGCGCAGATCGGCCACCAGGTCGCTGGCGCACCGATAGCCATGTTCCTGGCGATCTCGCGTCGCCCGCAGGCGCTCGCGCATCAGCGTCACCAGTTGCCGGTATGGCTCGCCAACGTTGATGCGCGCCAGTTCCTCGGCGAGGTCGGGAAACATCTCCCGATACTCCACCAGCCGCGGCTCGATGACCGTTGCCTTGCTAATCATCAGTTCAGATACCGAGAGGCGGCCGGAGAGATTGGTGAGCCGCAGGTCGAGATACCCAAGCGCTGCGCTCGACATCGTCCGCAACGCTTCGATCGTCACCTCCGGTGTCACGAACGGGTTGCCGTCCCGGTCGCCGCCAATCCACGACCCAAAGGTCAGGAACGGGGGAACGGTGATGTCTTCCTCGGGGTAGGCCTCGACGAGCGCCTCCTCCAGGTCGCGATACACATTCGGGATCACTTCGACCAGCGTTGACCCGAAGTAGACCAGCACGGCTCGCACTTCATCGAGCACGGTCGGAGTGGCAACTCTCAGCTCGTTCGACGACCAGAGTTCGGCAATCGTCGCCGCCAGTTGGGTCCGCGCCCGAGCGATATCCGGCGGAAGTGCCTGTCGTTCGTCAAGCTGCCGTATCGTGGAGAAAATCCGCGCCAGCTTGTCGATCACGGTCCGCCGTCGTGCCTCGGTCGGATGGGCGGTCAGCACGAGGCGCACATCGGCTCCGGCCAGCATCGCGCGCATCTCATCCGCCGTCACGCCCCGATTCCGGAGCCCGAGAATGGCTTCCCTGATCGAGCCACGGCGTGGCACGTCAGGCTCGGCATGCTCTCGCCGGGAGAGTCGCCGAATGCGCTCGTTATCCTCGGCCAGGTTGATCAACTGGAAATAATTGGTAAAGGCCCGGATCAGGATTCGCAGGTCAGCCGTGTCCGCCCCGTGAATAATCGCCTCGAGTTTCTCACTGGCGCTGTCACCTCCGGCTCGCAGGTCCTTGGCAAGGTTTCGCACATCTTCTTCAAGGGCGAAGGCCTCGTCACCGGCCAGCGATTTGATCACATCACCCAATAACCCGGCCAGCAGGTAAATATCATCGGACAGCGTGCGGTCGTGGCGCGCCGCTCCATCTCGTCGTACCGCTGCTGTCATGATTCCTCGCGTACTCCTGACGTGGCTCGATCTCTACTGCAACATTGCCACAAACAGGCGACGATTACACGAGCAGGCTCTGTCCGCACTGAACCTCGGATAACATCCGCACGTCTGACCCCGTCGATCAACGCCACAATTCCTGGCTGACCATGGCCTTACCACCTGCCGCCAACCAATCGCTCCTGGCCCGGTGGGCACGAATCGTCGTGGCCCATCCATGGGCGGCAGTCGCCTTCCCCATCGTTCTGGCGGTGCTCCTGATGCCTGCCGCCGCAGGCTTCCGCGATCACCTCACGGTCGGTGGCTGGCTCCCACCCGGCGCCGAGTCCATCACCGTCGATCACCGGCTGGATGACGAATTCGGTCGCCACACCACCGCGCACTACCTGCTGTTCAGCGACATCGACGGGAAGCAGTCAGTCGATGACAACGACTTCCAGCGGGAAATGGCCCGAACACTGGCTGCCATCCGGAACCTGCCCGGTGTTACGTCAATCATCACCTGGCAGACCGTCCCCAATCAGACACTCTCGGCGTCACTCGTCTCCCCGAACCGCCAGTCCACCATCGCGATCGTCAACGTGGACACCGACGTCCGGGCCGCCGCCGAGCATCTCCCACAGGTGCTCGAGATCACCGGCTCATCCGCGCTGGACGTGCAGGTTGCGGGATGGCCAGCTGTCACCAGCGACTTCCAGCATCTCACCAGCAACGACCTGGCCCGCGCCGAGGCCATCTCGTTACCCATCACCCTTGTGCTGCTGATCGTCATCTTTGGCGGGGTCATCCTCGCCAGCCTGCCACTGCTTGCCACGCTGCTCGCCCTCGTCCCCACCATTGCCGGCATTGCGATCCTCTCCCGGTTCATCGAAACCAGCGTCTTTTCGATCAACCTCGTCCTGATGCTGGGGCTCGCGATTGGCATCGACTACGCCCTGATCCTCGTCAGCAGGTACCGCGAGGAACGCGCCCTGCACGAACCAGCGACGGCGATGACCGTCGCCCTTCAGCACGGCGGCAGGACGATCCTGGCGAGCGGCGCCGCGGTCATGACCGGACTTGCCGGCCTGGTCGCAATCGGCACACCCGCCGCCATCTCAACTTCCATTGGCGCAGTCCTCGCAGTGCTCTGCAGCATGATCACCGCCCTGACGGTGGTGCCCGGCATCCTCCTGCTGCTCGGAAACCGCGTCGGTCCGCGAGACGGATCACATCCCATCTCGCGACGAGCGTCCAGCCTGTGGAAACGCTGGTTCGCCGTCGTCACCCTCCACCCTGCTGCCGTCCTGCTGGCGGCCATCGTCCTCCTCCTTGCCTGCGCGTTGCCCGCCGTCGGTCTCCAGCCCGTCATGCCTTCCATGGAAACGATTCCCGCCAGCCAGCCGTCACGGCAGTCGCTGGAGCAGATCGAACGCGAGTTTCCGGACATTTCGCTCTCGCCGGTCACCGTCATCGTCGAACCTCGCTACGGGGTCGACATGACCTCACGACGTAATCTCGAACGGCTGGAGACGTTCGCCACCAGGCTTGGCTCGCTCGACGGCGTCTCCCAGGTCACGACGATCTTCTCCTTCGTCCCCGAATCCACCACCTCCGCCATCCTCGCCAACGGCCTCGCACTCGACGCCGACATCGCCAGAAGTGCGCGCTCCTACATCACCAGCCAGGCGGCGGTGATCGAGATCAACCTGTCGCCCGAGATCTCATCGACCGAGCGGGAGGCATTCGTCCAGAACCTGCGGACCAGTGTTCGCTCCCTGACGGAGGGCGACTTCGACCTGGTCGTTGGCGGCGAAGTCGCCACTGGTATCGACTTCATGGCGCACCTGAAGTCCCGCCTGCCCTGGACCATCGGCATCGTCGTCTCCCTGACCATGCTCGTGTTGCTCGCCCAGTTCCGCTCGATTCTGCTCCCCCTGAAGGCGCTTTTGCTCAATAGCCTCGCCCTACTGGCATCATTCGGTCTGGTCGTCGCCATCTTCCAGCACGGCTGGCTGCCGGGTGTCGATGCCACCAACACCACGGTCGTCATCGTCCCGGTCCTCATGTTCTGCTTCCTCTTCGGGTTGAGCATGGACTATGAGGTGATCATCCTGTCCCGCATTCGCGAGGCATGGCTGGCGACCGACGACAATCTCACCGCCGTCGATCACGGAATGCGCGGGTCAGCCGGCATCGTCACCAGTGCCGCCACCATCATGGTCATCGTCTTTGCGGCATTCGGCACCAGCGAGCTTGGCTTGATCCGCGAACTCGGTGTTGGCCTGAGTCTCGCCGTATTCCTCGATGCCACCGTGATCCGCCTGGTCGCCCTGCCAGCGGCAATGATCCTGATGGGCCGATGGAACTGGTGGATGCCAGGCGGTCATCGCCTGGTTGAGAACCACAGTCCGCTTA
>JAEZJB010000267.1 GCA_023415845.1 Chloroflexota bacterium
GGAAGGCGATGGTCGCTACGATCGCGCCCAGTTGCCGTGTGTGATAGACCCGCTCCACGATCAGGTAGGAGAGGGCCAGCGCGAAGGTGAACATGAGCGAGAACTCGTACATGTTCGAGAGCGGCACGCGTTCGGCCGCAATTCCCCGGAAGAGGATCGCCAGGAAACTGAAGACCGCTCCAAATGCCGTGAGCATCGAGCCAAAGCGGGCCGCGGTATCCGGTCCTGGCAGGAATTCGGCCCGCGAGGCGGAGACGGTTGCGCCGTTTCCGGTCGCCAGCGTGGCGTGCTGCATGCGCACGCGGCCAACGGTGTAGACGATGAAGGAAATCGCGGCGGCACCCAGGGATACGGACGCGGCAGCGAAGCAGTAGAACGAAAGTTTGACGAGTGCTTCCATAATCGTCTCTCACCTTGACGGACAACCAGTACCTGGTCGTCACGCTGACACACGCATCGTCCAGTTTACTCCGTCGCCGTTCCCGCCTGGCGACGGTCGTGCAGTTCGTCCAGATCCTGCATGCTCTCGGGTTTCTTCAGGATCGCCTGCACGTTCAGCCGCTCCTCGAGCGCCTTCACGGTCGAGAAGAAGTCCCGTTTGCCGCTCCAGTCGCGCTTTGCCAGCGGCACCGCCACCACCCTGGCACCACCGTCCTCGTTCGGCGACACAATTGCCCGGATTCGGCGCAGCGGGAAGTAGAAGGTTGCCAGCAGCCCCCCCACCAGGAACACCGAGGCAATGATGAAGATCGGGATGCCGGGGTTGTAGGCCACCTGCAGCAGCGACCATTGCCGCTCCCGCTCGAATGTAATCGTCAGGTCGCCGATCTGGCCCGGCTGGCCCTGGTCCAGCACCAGCGTTTCCTGCGCGTTCGTCGCCTGGTCCGTGATCGCCACGAACATCTGCCCGTTGAGCAGGTTCAGCGTGTCGAGTTCCGGACCGTCGTTCGGAGCCGTATCGGGTCCGACCACGGTCATAACCGCGTTCGCGCCCGGAATCGTCACGAACCCGGCCGGCGCGTCCGGATTTCCCCGGAAGGTGAACACGCCCAGGTCCACCGTACCCTCATAGAGCAGTGTGCCGCCTGGTCCGGTGACGCGCATCGTCGCCCCGTAGCCGAGGCTCGACTGGTAGAAGGTCGCGCTGCCGTAGCTCGTCGGATGGTTCGGCGAAATGGTCGCCGATTTCACCGCTTCGCCGCCGTCGTAGATGACGATGTCGGCCTTGTACGATTCGGCCACCGCTCCGGGTGTATAGGTATCCCGGAAACTCACCAGTTCCACGCTCAGGTCGGTGCCGTGGCCCACGGCCCTCGTCTCGCCCACCGGGATGATGAATTCCTGCTCGCGAAAGCCATACTGCGCCGCCACGATTCCACCAACCATCAGCAGGATCAGCGCGAGGTGGAAAGGGAACGTTCCGAGCTTGCCGAAGCGGTTCTTGTCGGCATAGACATGCACGTCATTGCCGTAGCGTTCGCTGATCACCCGGTAGCGGCGACCCCGCAAACCCGCTTCGAACGAGCCCGCCACGTCGGTCACCGCCTGTGAAGACACAAACGTGGCCGAGGTGTCCGCCCGGTTGAGGTAGCCGGCCGATGTCCGCACGCGTGGTTCGCTGATCGTCTGCCAGATGCCCGGCACCCGGTTGATGGTGCAGACCGCGATCGCCACCGCGATCAGTGCCAGCGTCGCCGCAAAGATCCACGACCGGAAGACGTCCCAGTCGTACCATCGGTCGACCACCGGTTGGACGACCGGTATCCCGTCCGCCACCCACTGCGGCACACTGCTGCCCCGGAGCGTGCCGATCAGCACCAGCAGGGCGAGCACCGAGATCTCGGCGATCGCTGCGCGCACCGAGCAGAAGAATCGCCAGATCCTGTCGATCGCGACCTCGAACGGCGAACGTCCCTGGTTAATCTGGGCAGTGAGATCGGCCATCGGCTCCTCTTTGAGCGTGGATTGGGGCTACAGGGTTGGTTCCCAGGGCGTCCAGGGTGCGACGCGGACAATTTCCGTGAACATCGTCTGGTAAATGCCCAGCACCATGATCACGCCAACGCCCAGCATCACGGCACCGCTGATCAGCGACACCGTCGGGAGGTGTCGGTTGAGCTTTCGAATCACGTTTCTGGACGATCCCAGCGCGAGCGCCACGATCAGGAAAGGCACCGCCAGGCCAATGGTGTACGTCGTCAGCAGAAGCGTCGCTCGCTCGATTGAGCCCTGCCCGGCGGCCATCATCAGGATTCCGCCCAGGATCGGGCCAGTGCAGGGCATCCAGCCGGCTCCGAAGCCGACGCCAATGATGAATGACGAGGAAATCGATCCTGGCGTCCCGGCTTCGAGCGAGAGCCGGCGGTCACGATCCAGCCACGGAACCCGGATCAGCCCCGTCTGGTACAGCCCGAGGAAGATCAGCATGATCCCCCCGACTCGCACCAGCCAGATCTTGTTCAGCGTAAACGTATCGAGGGCGGTTGCCGCCGCTCCGGCCGCTCCGAGTGCCACGCCCATCGCGATGAAGACGAGCGAGAACCCGGCAACGTACGCCGTGGCGTTCCGCAGTAATTGGGTGCGCGAAACCTGCTCCGACTCTGTCGCTCCAACGCCTGCCATGTGGGCCAGATAGATCGGGACCAGGGGGAGTACGCACGGGGAAGAGATGGAGAGGATTCCGGCAATGAAGGCAGCAAGGAACGACACGTCCGTAACCATCGTCACAACCCTACCACCGGGCATTTTCAGGCGCAACGCGGCCATGGCACGGGTGCCCTACGCCTCGTGGCGCAACCGAACCTGATCCTTCAGCGGATAGCCGTCTGCGGTCGCGACGGGCATACTTGCTGCTAGTAGAGAAACCGGGCCACACTCCCTCGCGCGCCCCGCAGGCTCCCTGGCGGAACTCGCGAGTTTCGGTCGGTGCCCCGGTTTGCCATCGCCAGACTGGCCCGTAAATTCACATGCAGTATTCCGCCCACCGCGACCGCTCCTATCGCACGCCAGCCATCGTCCTCCAGCACCGCGACTTCGGTGAGGCCGACCGCATCTACGTGCTCTTCACCCAGTCGCAGGGACGCACCTCGGCGGTCGCCCGCGGCGTGCGGAAAGCCGGTTCCAAGCTCGGCAACCACCTCGACTATTTCACGGAACTCGAGCTTGAGCTGGCTCGTGGACGTGACCTCGATGTGATTACCGGTGCCACCACCATCGACCAGCATCCGGTCCTCCGTACCGATATCGACGCCTACGGTCACGCCGCCCACCTGGTGGAACTGGTCCGTGACCTGACCCAGGAGCATCAGGAAAATGCCCGGGTCTACCAGTTGCTGGCCGCCTCGCTCGCCTTGCTCGACGATGGGGTGGAGCCGTGGCAAGTCGCTCGCCACTTCGAACTTGGATTCCTGATTGCAACGGGCTACCAGCCCGCCATCATCGACTGTGCCCAGTGCCGCACAGCGTTGCTGGCCGAGCCTAATGCCTGGTCAACGGAACTCGGCGGTCTTCTCTGCCCGAACTGTCACGGCACCGACCGGTCTGCCACCGTGCTCTCCGTCAACGCCCAGAAATACCTTCGCCTGCTCGCGCGCGAAGGGCTGGCCGCCGTCGTCCGGCTCGATCCTCCCACCGATGTCCGGCATGAGGTCAGCCAGGCGCTCCTGGCATCGTTGCGCAGCGTTGGTGAACGGGACTTCGCCAGCCTGCGCGTGCTCGGCGTGATGCAGTCGGGTGACATCCTCCGCCGCCAGCCGTAGTCCCATTCCGCCAGTTCAGCGGTCGGATCCTGATTGGTCCTTCGCATCGCCCGGCAACAGGTCGGGCCGCAGCAGCGCGGTCCGTTCCGCCGCCCGGTCGCGTCGCCAGGCCGCGATCTGTGCGTGGTGGCCCGAGAGCAGCACCGGCGGCACCTCAAGGCCGCGGTAACTCGCCGGCCGGGTGTAATGCGGGTATTCGACCAGTCCTTCGCTACCCGTCGCGTGTGATTCCTCGGCGATACTCGCCGCATCGATCACGCCGGGCAATAGCCGGATCACCGTGTCCGTGACCACCATCGCCGGGAGTTCCCCGCCGGTCAGCACGTAATCGCCAATCGAGACTTCCTCGGCCCGCAACAGGTCAATCGCCCGCTGGTCGATGCCCTCGTAATGCCCGCAGATGATCGCCAGACGCGGGCAGGTGGCCAGTTCGTGCGCCAGGTCCTGGGTGAATCGCCGCCCGCCAGCTGCCATCACCAGCACCCTCGCCTGATCGATGTCGTCGCCCAGGACATGCTCGACGGCTTCCACGATCGGCGGCGCCTTCATCACCATCCCGGCTCCGCCACCGTAGGGCGTGTCATCGGCCGTCCGGTGTTTGTCGGTCGTGAAGTCGCGAATGTCATGCACCCCGATCGAAGCGCGGTCACTGGCAATCGCCCGCTTGATGATGCTCTCGGAAAACGGACCGGTGAACATCCCCGGAAACAGCGTGAAAATGTCGACGTGAAAGGTCGATGTGGTCAACTGGCCGCCACCGTTTCCAGCACGGCCTGGATCTTCGGCGCGGCGCCAACCAGCGAGGAAAGCGTCAGGGCTGGCGTCACGTCGGGCTGCTCCCGGTTGAACACCTCACGCCGGTCGGTCTGGAGCCAGACTGCCGTCAATCCAGCCTGTTGGGCCGTCTGCACGTCCCAGCGGAGCGAATCACCGACGTGAACGCTCTGCGCCGCGGTTCCGCCCAGGTGGGCCAGCGCGGCGGCATAGATCTCCGGCGTCGATTTGTAATAACCGCTGCTCGCCGAGGTCACGATCCGGTCGAAGCAGTCCAGCACCTCCATCTCGGCCAGGATCCACTCCAGCGTCTGGTGGTGGACCGCGCTCGATACCACCCCCAGTGGCAGGCCGGAACCGTGCAGCGCCCGGACCGTTTCCACCGCTCCCGGCACGGGTTGCATCTCTTCGATCGCCTCTCGCATCAGCCCATCGATCGCTCGTTCGATCTCGGCGGTGGGCGCAGATACGCCAAGCTCGTCGAAGATCCGCACGACCGAGGCGGTGGCGTCGATCTCGTTGCCCGATTCGATCACCCCCAGCCGGAGCGAGCGATAGGCCTGCTCGAACGCTGCCTGGGCGGGTCCGGCGACCAGCCCGAGTCGCTCGCGAACCGCCCACGGCAGGTCGCGAATCTCCAGGTGAAACCAGCGGTCGCAATTCGCCAGCGTATTGTG
>JAEZJB010000272.1 GCA_023415845.1 Chloroflexota bacterium
AGGAGCCTGACATGCAGAACCTGACGATGCACGAATCATTCGCGGCGACGATTCGGCGACACGCCCGCCTCTGGCGGGCCTGTTTCCGGCTGGCGCTCGTTCGCGAGAGCCAGTTCCGTGCGAATGCACTCACCACCATGGCAATCGGTCTCGCCCAGATCATCGTTGGCCTGGTGCCGATTCTGCTGCTCTTCGACTACACCGAGGAGGTCGACGGCTGGACGCGGAGCGGCGCCATCGTCATTCTCGGGGTCTACCAGGTGACGGCCGCCCTGATCGCGATGTTCGTCTCCCGCAACATGTACGAAATCTCCGAAGCCATCACGCGGGGCACGCTCGATGTCGTGCTGGTGCGTCCGGTCAACGCGCAGTTCTATCTCACCACGCGCTGGATTCGGCCCGAACAGCTCTTCGCCCTGGTGTCAGGCCTGCTGATACTTGTCGTGGGGTTGGTCCAGGCCGGATCGGTCCCGTCACTGATGAGCCTGGCGCAGGCGGGCGTCATGATGGGCGCCGGGCTGGTGCTGGTCACCTGCTGCTGGAGCTGGTTGGCCTACAGCGCATTCTGGAGCCAATCGGTCAACGCGATGATGATGTTCTTCCAGGACCTGCTCCAGGTCGGCCGTTACCCCATCGGGTTCTTTCCCTGGACGATCCGTGCGCTCTTCACCGCTGTCGTCCCCGTCGCCTTCCTGACCACGTTCCCCGCCGCAGCCCTCACCCGCGGGGTGTCATGGTGGCTCGTCCTGACGGCGATCGCCTTTGCGTCCCTGGCCCTGCTCGCCACTCGGCGATTCTGGCAACTGGCCGTCCAGCGCTACGCCGGAGCCAGCAGCTGAAAGAAGGACCGGAGCCCTCACCCGAGGCTCCGGTCCTTCTTTCATGCTTGTGACGTTGGTGGAATGGTTACTGGTCTCGACGTGCCCAGGTGGTGGCCACGTCACTACCACCCTCGGCCGATAGCCGCGCGCCAATCCGCATGATGGTCGGGGCGGGCACGAGCTTGCCGGCCAGCAGGGCCTCACCCTGGCGGAAGGCGGCCGCCTCGCGCAGCATGCCTTCGGGTACGAACGAGAAGATCCGCGCCAGGTCGTCGATGTCGATCTGCGAGTTCATTCGCATCAGCATCAGGTTGTCGCATTGCGAAATCACGTTTGGGTGCAGCTTGTCGGGCCGCTGGGTCGAGAGGAAGAGGTAGATGCCGTACTTCCGGCCCTCTCCCGCGATCGAAATCATCAGGTCGGTCGCTGCCGCCTGGATGCTGTCCATCGGTTCTGCTGGGCAGACATTGTGGGCTTCGTCCACCACCAGCAGCACTGGCTTGCGCGATTCACGCTGCCGCCAGAAGTGGCGCAGAGTCGCCAGGGCAACCACCGACCGTTCCACAGGCAGCTCGAACCGGCTGACATCGAGCACCATCGCCCGCCAGTCATCGGCCAGCGTGTCGATCACCGACGGCTCGTCCTCCTCCGCCCAGATGTCCCAGTCGGTGATCCCCAGGTTGGCGATGCGCAGCATCACCTGCCGGGTGGCTTCCGAAAGGTCGTCGATGCCGGCCCGTTGCACGTCGCGCAGCGAGAACTGCGACTTGCCCATCCGCTGCACCAGGCGCCAGGTGGTGTCGAATTCGGTGCGGTCGGCGAGCGGATCGAGTTGCAGCGTCCGCGCCTGGTCCTGCGGCGACAGGTCGCTGAAGCGAATGCGCAAAGTCTGGCTTGTGTCGTCCACTGCCGAGATCGGGCGGAACACCTGCAGGTCGCGTGTGCGTGCGGCGTAGTGGTGGCCAGCCTCGGTGTCGAGCAGTGCCGGGTCGCGCAGTTGCCCGAGTTTGACGTAGTCGGCATTGGGATCGATCACCGCAATCCGCAGGTCGGTGTCGGTCAGCAGGTGCTCCAGCACCACCCCCAGCGAGTAGGTCTTGCCCGAACCCGACTGCCCGCACAGAAAGCTGTGCCGGTTGAACCCGGCGGCGTCGATCGCGGCCGGAACCGCTTCGCCACCAACGACGACCGACCCGATCGGCAGCGTCGGACGTGGTTTGGCCCATGCGGCGAGGTAGCCGGCAATATCCTTCGCAGTGGCTGGGGCAAGATCCGCTTCGTTGAAGGCAAGTGGCTCGCTGCCCCCCTCCCCGTCGTCGGATGGCGACAGCCGGCCAAGGACCAGGCCGGTGCCAGTCACGAAGTACCGCATCATCTGCACGGTCGCTTCGGAGATGCTGACCCCGGCGCTCGCCAGCCGGTCATCGATGTCTTCGGTGACCTTCACCGCCGGGCCGTCGGTTCGCTCGATCCCCTGGTTCAGCACCTGCCCCAGCAGCACCACGCCGTCGCGGCGCGTGAGCCGGACGTGGCCACCGGTCTTCACGCCCTGGTCGAGCGGAGTCTGGAAGGTGAACGTCCGCCCGTCAATTGAGAAGGCGATCGGTGCCGTGCCGAATCGATCCTGGAACTGGCGACGCTTTTCCAGCAAGATCCGGCGGGGATCAAGCTCTGCCCCGCTGTTTTCGTCGATCATCTCTGCTCCTCTCTCCGTGTCATCACGCATCTGGACGGCTCAGTGGTCTCTGGGTGGCATTGTGCCGTATCCACCGCTGTTCCGGTGAAGGTGCCGCCCGCCGCGATCACGTCACCCGAACAGCGAAAGAGGGAGACGGGCAGGTGCCCATCCCCCTCTTCCCTTCGATGCCGATTCCCGGAGTCGATCTCCGGCAGGACGAACTTACTCGACCGTCCGCCAGTTGGCGACGTTCCAGTAGCTCAACTCATACCCCACGCCGAGCGCCACGTTGTCGTTGTTCAGGCGCTGCGAAATGGCATAGGTGTCGGCCGGGCGGTTGACCTGTGGAATCACCACCACGTCGTTGATCAGGATGTCGTTGAGCGCGATCAGTTTCTGGTTCGCGCCTTCCAGCGACGTCTCGACCACCAGTTCGTCATACGTCTGGTCGAACTCTTCGCTCACCCAGCGCTGGACATTCTGGCCAGACCAGCCATTGCTCTCCTGGGCGATGTTCTCGCGCTCCGCCCCGGCGTACCAGGAGGTGAAGAACGAGGTCGGCACCGGCGACTGCGGGTTGTTGGTCCACATGCCGATGTCCCAGTAGAAGTGGTTCAGGTTGCGATCGTTGCCCGGCGCGCTGTCGAAGAAGATACCGGCGTCGACCTGGTCGAGGTTGGTTTTGACCCCGATGGCCTCGAATGCCTGCTTGACCACCGCCTGCGTCTTCTGGCGGACCTGGTTGATCGAGGTGCCGTAGGAAACGACCAGCTGCACGCCGTCCTTCTCACGGACGTCGCCGTTCATCGTCCAGCCAGCATCCTCGAGGATCTGGGCCGCCGCCTCCAGGTTGAACTCCCAGGAGGTGTTCGGGGATTCGAACGACGCCAGGCCGGTCAGGATGTTCGGGCTGGTGCGGGCGGCGAGGCCATAGAACTCGTCGGTGATGAGCTGGCGGGGCACCGCCTTGTTCAGCGCCTGCCGCACGGCCGGATCGCTGAAGAACGGGTGCGGGTTGTCCATGTACGAGCGCTGGCCGTCCGTCTCCGTGTTCGGGTCGGAGAAGTTGATGTGAATGCGCTCGACCGACGTGCCCGGCTCGGAAATCAGCTGGCCCGGATTTTCCGGATTGACTTCGCCGTAGGCTTCGACCCCGGCGAGGTCCAGGAGGATGGCCGGTTCCACCTGCAGGTTCCAGGCGTAGTCGTAGTCGCCGGTCTGCAGCACCGAGCGGGCCGCCGAGGCGGCGTCACCACCACCCTTGATGTTGATGGTTGCGAAGAATGGCTTGTTCGGCTCGCGGTAGTTCTCGTTGGCCACCAGCGCCACCCGGTCGTTCGGGAGGAACTCGGTGATCACGAACGGGCCGGTGCCGATCGGGAAGAGCAGGAAGTCGGGGTTGTTGGCCGAGACCGGCTCGTCGTTGAAGGCGTGCGACGGGAGGATGTTGCCGTTGACGCCGCCCACGAACGGTTCGAACCAGGAGGCCGACGGAGCGGCAAAGTTCACCACCGCCGTCAGGTCGTCCGGCGTGTCCACGCTCTCGATCACTGACCAGACCGTGGTCGACACCGAAGCGTTATCCGGGTTGGTGATCCATTCCCAGGTGAACCGGATGTCCTTCGATGTCAGCGGCGTGCCGTCGCTCCAGAGGATGCCTTCCTGGAGCTTGAAGGTCACCGAGGAAAGATCCTCGGCCAGCAGGCCATTCTCCACCGACGGCGTCTCGGTGATCAGGCACGGGATGATCGTGCCGTCCGGCAGGTAGTGCATCAACGGTTCCTGGACCATCGAAGCGACCAGGAAGTCCTTGGTGCCGGTCGAGACGTGGGCGTTCGCCATCGTCGCGGCCTGCCACTGGATGATGCGAAGTTCACCACCCTCACCGCGGGTCTGGTTCTCGGTGCCAGCATCCGGGGCCTTGCCCACGCCTGCGGTCGGGCTGGCGGCGGGGGTGCCATCCTGCCCCGGGTAGACGGCGTAGCCGTTCTTCGAACCGCCCGCCGCCTGGATGGCCGCGCTGTTGGCCATGAACAGCGCGGCACCCATGCCCACGCCGGTCGCGGCCGCTCGGTTCATGAAGTCACGACGCGAAATCTTGCCGTCCAGGAGATCCTGGTAGAGGGATGCGAGAGGACCTTTGGCCATTGGGAGATTCCTCCATTACACAGCGCCTGGAGTTGGCGCCACATGATCCTGCTGGGACCCTGCCGGCGCAATTGCGACCGGACTACCAATCGATGTGCCGGAAGATCAGGATTCCGGAGACGCAAAGATGTCTGGCACGTCGATCACGGCCGCTTCCACCACGGTGAAGCCCACGGCAAGGCCGGAGTCGGTGGCAACCACATAGTTGCCCGGCGCAAAGTCGGTGAAGACGGCCGCCGTCTGCTCACCGGCCGGCACCGTGTAGCCACCCACCGCGGTCACGCCCTCGGGGAGGTCCGCCTCGGTGGCCGGGAAGACGAATGTCGTGGCATCGAAGCCTTCCGGCACCATGAAGACGGCTGCCTGCAGGTCCGTCTCGGTGTTGTTGGCCGTCTGCAGAATCACGTACGGTCGGGTTTCGAACGTGGCCACATTGATCTCGGCGACTTCACCGAGTACCACGCCGACCGAGGTCGAGTCACCGTCGAAGGTCGTTTCCTTCTCCGTCTTGACCTGCTCAATCCATGTCGCCATGGCCATCGGGCTGGCCGATGGTGTTGCATCCTGGGCCAGCGTCATGCCAGCCGTGCCACCCAGCAGGGCTACACCGATCAGTGCCGCGCCGAGTGTGGATTTGAGCGATGGCGCCTCCGGTTGCGACCGAAAGCGGGTACCAACAGACATCCTGCCCTCCTTGGGATCGATGGAACGCCCTCGGCGTCCGTCTTCAGAGAACCGAAACCCTTACCAGTGCCCCTGCCGGCTCACCCTGAACCAGCCTATTTGTCGTGAACGCCGCAAGTGTGCGTTGCGAGTTGCGCTTGCGTCAACCTGAAACCATTGGCAAAAACTGTGCGATATGCATGGAACTCGACCCGGATTGTCGATCAATCGGGCGATCTTGCATCGTATTTGGCGCACAGACCCATCGTTTCGGCGCGCATTTCACCACATTGCTCAAAACAGGTGGTCCCAATTTGGTGCCAGGAGACGGACACAGCACGAGAGCGGGAGTGAGAAAAGCTCGCTCCCGCTCTCGCGCCGATGGCTGGTGGGGACGGCGCTACTCGGCCCGTGTCCGCCAGTTGGCGATGTTCCAGTAGCTGTATTCGAATCCGACCCCCAGGGCGACATTCTCGTTGATCAGGTCCTGGGAGATCGCGTAGGTGTCCGCCGGGCGGTTGACTTCCGGAATCACGGCCACTTCGTTGATCAGGATGTCGTTGAGCGCGATCAGAAGTTCGCTGGCACCCTCGAAGGTGGTCTGCATCACCAGTTCGTCATAGGTGGCATCGAATTCTTCATTGACCCACCGCTGGGAGTTTTGGCCAGACCAGCCGTTGCTCTTCTGGGCGAGATTGACCCTGTCTTCACCGGCATACCACTGGGTAAAGAAGGAAGCGGGAATCGGCGAGAGGGCATTGTTGGTCCACATCGCGATGTCCCAGTAGAAGTGGCTCGAATTCCGGTCGTTGCCGGGTGAGGAGTCGAAGAAGATCCCGGCGTCGACCTGGTCGAGGTTGGTCTTCACCCCGATGGCCTCGAACGCCTGCTTCACCACCGCCTGGGTCTTCTGCCGCACCTGGTTAATGGTCGTGCCGTAGTTGATGACCAGGTCGACGCCATCCTTCGATCGCACGTCGCCATTCATCGTCCACCCGGCGTCCTCGAGGATCTGGGCAGCCGCGTCGAGGTTGAACTCCCACGACGTATTCGGGGACTCGAACGAGGCCAGGCCCGAGAGGATGTTCGGCGTCGACCGGGCGGCGAGGCCGTAGAACTCGTCCACGATCAGCTGGCGGGGCACCGCCTTGTTCAGCGCCTGCCGCACGGCAGCGTCCGTCAGGAATGGATGGGGATTATCCATATACGACCGCTGGCCATCGGTCTCCGTGTTCGGATCAGAGAAGTTGATCATGATCCGTTCCATGCTGGTGCCGGGTTCGGACACCAGTTGGCCGGGATTCTCCGAATTCACTTCGCCATACGATTCGATGCCGGCCAGGTCGAACAGGATCGCCGGTTCCACCTGCAGGTTCCAGGCAAAATCGTAGTCACCGGTCTGCAGCACCGAGCGGGCTGCGGACGCCGCATCGCCACCACCCTTGATGTTGATCGTCGCGAAGAACGGTTTGTTCGATTCCCGGTAGTTCTCGTTGGCCGTCAGCAGCACCCGGTCATTCGGTGAGAATTCCGTGACCACATAGGGTCCTGTCCCGATCGGGAAGAGCAGGAAGTCGGGGTTGTTGGCCGAGACCGGTTCGTCGCCGAACGCATGCGAGGGCAGGATCGGTCCGTTGTTGCCGCCGGTGAACGGCTCGAACCAGCCCGCCGATGGCGCATCGAATGTGACCACCGCCGTCAGGTCGTCGACCACCTCGATATCGGCGATCACCGCCCACACGGTCGTCGAAATCGAGGCATTGTCCGGGTTGGTGATCCATTCCCAGGTGAACCGGATGTCCTGCGCCGTGAACGGCGTGCCGTCCGACCAGGTGATCCCGTCCTGCACAGTGAATGTCACGGTCGACAGGTCTTCTGCCAGCAGGCCGTTTTCCACCGATGGAACGTCGGTGATCAGGCACGGAATGATCGTGCCGTCCGGCAGGTAGTGCATCAGCGGTTCCTGGACGCAACTGGCCACCAGGAAGTCCTTGGTGCCGGTCGAGACGTGGGCATTCGCCATCGTCGCGGCCTGCCATTGAATGATGTTGAGTTCACCGCCCTCACCGCGGGTCTGGTTTTCGGTCCCGATCGCGGGTGCCGACCCGACGCCTGGGGTGGGACTCGCAGCGGGCGTGCCGTCCTGTCCCGGGTAGACGGCGAAACCGTTTTTCGACCCGCCTGCCGCGCCGACGGCCGCGCTGTTGGCCAGGAACAGGGCCGTCCCCATGCCGGCCACCGCGCCAACCCGGTTCATGAATTCGCGCCGTGAAATGTCGCCCTTCAGCAAGTCCCGGTACAGCGTGGCGATCGGACCATTCATCTTCATGATGCCTCCAGCGGAATGTGGTGAGCTAACGATTCGACGCACGGCGCTGCCGTGTAATCCAGGCGCTCAGGTTGTCGGCGATGCGAAGAGGTCGGGCACATCGAGATCGGCTGGTTCCGTCACGGTAAATGGCACGCTGAGACCGGTATCGGTCGCCAGCAGGTACGAGCCAGGCGCCAGGTCAGTGAACACGGCCCCGGTCTGCAGGCCAGCCGGAACCATGTAGGCACCAATCGCGGTCACGCCCTCGGGGAGGTCTGCCTCGCTGGCCGGGAACACAAAGGTGGTAGCGTCGTACCCCTCCGGCACTATGAAGAGGGCCGCCAGTATCGGGCCTTCGGTATTGTTGGCGGTCTGCAGGATGATGAAGGGACGAGCCTCGAAGCTTGCGACATTGATCTCGGCGATCTCACCGAGCACCACGCCCACCGACGCGGAGTCGCCGTCGATCGTCACCTCCGATTCGCTGGCTACCATCTCGATCCACGAGACGGTCGCCACTGGACTGGCCATCGGTGACGCTTCCGGACTGGCGTCCTGGGCGTGAATCGCGGAGCCCCCTCCCACCAGCAGGGTTCCTGCCAGTGCCACGCCCACCACAGATCGCAGGCGAGATCCCGGTTGCATTCCCGGGTCCGATCGTGAACCACGTGCCATGAGTTTCACCCCCAGCGTGACGCCACATCGTGCGTGCAGGTTGCCCGCTCCCGTCCAGTCTTGCTGCCTGCGCGGAGCAGTGGAAGCGCCGGTTTGCCCAATGCCGACAGCAAGTGTTGTGCAAGACGAATAGTTTCCGGTTCGACCGTATTCCCCAATGTACTCCTCGCCCAACGATCTGTATATCGTTTTTTCGTGTCGGTGACTGAATTGCACAAAGCCCCGGTGCACATCACGTGCACCGGGGCTTTGTCGTGGACGGCAGGGCCAGTGGGAACTAGCTGACGGTGAACGTCGCTTCCAGTCCGCCACTCAGGTTCGGCATCCCGCTTTCGTTCGGCAGCAGGTCGACGATCGTGTAGGTGCCTGGCTCCAGGTCCACCAGCACCACCTGGCCTTCACCACCGGGTGCGAATGACGCCTGCCCGATCAGGGTCACACCTTCCGGCAGCACACCACCGGTCGATTGCAGCAGGGCATCGGTCGTCACGCCCTCGGCCAGTTGCAGGATCAACGTTTCGTGAATCGCCGCGGAATCGGTATTCGTCACGTTCAGCACCACGTCCGGTCCGGAGACCGTCGCCGGTTCGAGGGAGTAGCTCTCGTCCGTGATCTCGATCGTGATCGTCTCGGCGCCGTCAGGAACCGTCACTTCTGCGACGTCGATGGCGTCCAGCACCCAGGTCGGCAGTCCGTCCACCCGCTCGTGGACGAACGTCCAGGCTTCACTCCGCAACTGGGACGCCACGCGGTAGGTCACGTTCGCAGTTACCGTCGC
>JAEZJB010000036.1 GCA_023415845.1 Chloroflexota bacterium
GTCCCATTGCGGAGTCGCGAACCGTCCGTAGAATGTGGCATCAGTCACCCACTCGGAACCGCCCCGCCGCCGGAAGGATCCGTCGAATGAATGTCGTCTCGATCATGGCGCACCAGGATGACGAAATGCGCTGCCTCGGCACCATGCTCAAGTGCCGCGCCCGGGGCGACCGCCTCTGGTTCGTCACCCTCACCGACGGGGCGAAAGGCTTCGTGCAGCAACCGGATATCGACCCGACGGAAGCGGCGAGGATTCGCGACGCCGAGCTACGGTCGCTGGCCGAGGCGATCGGGGCGACCTACATCAACCTCGGCGATCCCGACGAGTTCCTCTACGACACGCCGGAGGTGCGGATGGCCCTGATCGAGGCGATCCGGGCGACCGGGGCCGATCTCGTCTTCACCCACTTCCACGAGGACTACAACCTCGACCACACCACCACCCACAGCCTGGTCCGGCACTGTGCGATGCACTCCTGCCTGCCGGTGCTGCCGACCGCCTCGCCGCCGCTGGCCGCTCACCCGGCGGTCTTCTGCGTGGAACCGCACGGACCGTTCGCCTTCGCCCCCACCCATTACGTCGACATCAGCGACCAGCACGCCCGGAAGGTGGACCTGTTATCCGGACACCATGCGTCGCAGGAGGTGGCGATGCAGGCCGCGCTCGGGTCGGGGCTGGCCGCGCTGACCGCCAAGCTCGATGCCTTCCGGGGCGACCAGGTCGGCGTTGCCTTCGCCGAGGGGTTCATCCCGATGGCCGCCCGGGGCGCCGTCAAGCCCTATCCGGTGCTGCCATGAGCGAGGTTGCCTCGATGCACGCCCTCCAGTTCAGCGACATCGACCGGCTGGACCTGGTCGAGATCGACCCGCCGGTACCGGCCCCGAACCAGGTGCTGATCCGGACCGGGGCCGCCACGATCTGTACCTCGGACATTCACGACCTGCGGGGCAACCCGTTCGCCATCGAGTTGCCGGTGATCCTCGGGCATGAGGGTGCGGGGACGATCGTGGCGCTGGGTGAGGAGGTCACGGACTTCGCGGTGGGCGACCGGGTGGCGGCCCATCCGGTCCACCCCTGCGGCGTCTGCGCAACCTGCCGGGCGGGGCAGGGGCATCTCTGCCCGCACCTTGACCACTTCGGCCTGACGATGCAGGGCACGTTTGCCGAGTATTTCGTCGCCCGGGTCGACCGGGTCCACCGGCTGCCCGACGACATGCCGTTCACCACCGCCGCCCTCGCCGAACCGGTCTGCGTCTGCCTCGAAGCCCTGCACCAGACGGGCCTGAGCGACGCGCAATCGCTGCTGATCCTGGGCGACGGCCCGTTCGGCGTGATGATGGCGCGGCTGGCGCCACGCGTCGCGACCTCGAATGTGGTGATCGCCGGACGGCACGCCAGCCGGTTGCGGTTTGCCGGAGCGGCGCGGTCCGTACTGACCGCACGCGGGGAGGACCCACGACCGGCGCTGCGTGAGGCGAACGGCGGCGCCGGCTACGAGGCGGTCATCCTCGCCGTGGCCGATCCAGGGGCCGTCAATCTCGCGCTGGAGCTGCTGCGACCGCAGGGGAGGCTGGTGGTCTTCGCGCCACTGCCGGGCGACACGCCGGTCAACCTGTTCGACCTGCTGCTGCGGGAGCTGGAGATCGTGGGGGCCGTCAACGACCAGGACCGGCTGGCCGACGCCATCGCCGCCCTGGCCGATCCCGCCCTGCAGTTGGGCGACCTGATTACCCATCAGTTTCCGCTCGGTGACTACGAGGCCGCGTTCCAGGCCGCCGAGCACGACCGCGACCACGCGATGAAGGTCGCCTTCACGTTCTGAGCCAGACCACCAGGAGGATTCCGTGCAGATCACCAATGTCGAAGCGATCGTGCTCGACACCGGCAAGGACTACGCCGCCCCGGACGACGCCAGCGAAGCCCACGGCGTTCGCTTCATTTCGCTGCTCCGGATCGACACCGACGAGGGGATCACCGGCTGGGCCGACATCGAAACCCAGCCCCACACCGGTCACGCCATCGTCAATGCGCCATCGAGTGGCGTGATGGGGTTCGCCTCGCTGCGTGATGCGCTGATTGGCGAAGACCCGCTCGAACGCGAGCGCCTCTGGCAGAAGGCGTACCGGGCGATGGCCTACTACGGGCGGTCCGGCGCGGGCATGCACATGCTCTCCGGGGCGGACATCGCGCTGTGGGACATCGCGGGCAAGGCGTTTGGCCAGCCGGTCCACAAACTGCTCGGCGCCTCCTACCGGGAGCGGGTGCCGGCCTACGCCTCGACGCTCTTCCGGCCAACGCCCGCGGCGATGAAGGAGGCGGTCGCGGAGTATCTCGAGCATGGATTCCGGGCGATCAAGTTCGGCTGGGGCGTCTTCGGCGAAGACCTGGCGCTCGACATCGCGCTGGTGCGGGCCGCGCGGGAAGCCGCCGGCCCGGAGACCACCCTGATGGTCGATGCCGGGTGGTATGGCACCACCGGCAATCTCTACCGGCCGCGAGCGATCCGCGACTGGGTGCGGCTGGTGCGGGAACTCGAGGAGCTGGACATCTTCTGGCTGGAGGATTTCCTGCCACCCGACAACATCACCGGCCTGCGGGAGGTCGCCGATGCCTGCACCACGCTGCGGGTGGCGACCGGCGAGCAGTTCAGCGGCTACCCGGCCTTCGAGCAGCTCGTCACCGAGGGGCACGTTCACGTGCTGCAGCCGGACCTCTCGCGCTGTGGCGGCCTGACCGTCGGCAAGCAGGTCGCCGACCTCGCCACCCGCCGCCAGGTGGATTGCATTCCCCACGCCTGGCTGACCGACATCCTGAAGGCGGCCTCGCTGCACCTCAATGCCTACCTGATGAACGCCCGGTTCCTGGAGTACAACGTCTCGTCGGCGTCGCTGCTGAACACGCTCTGCACCACCCCGATCCGGATGGTCGACGGGGAGATCCCGATACCGCAGGGGCCGGGTCTCGGCGTGGAGGTCGATGAAGAACTGATCGCCCATTACCGCGTGCTTTAGGCGACACCGGATCCAGGGCCAGCCTGATCCAATCCGGCGAATCACCCCTGGCTCCGGATCACCGTTCACAGAAAATGGGCAGTTTTCGCCATATCCCCCTCCGGGAGCGGGGCGTACCGTGCAGTTGCAGCGCGCGCATGGCTTCGTCCCGTTCCAGCTCGACCCGGGAGCACGGCTCCGGAGGGTATCCTCATGGCACTCACCATCAATCTGAAGAGCATTCGCTGTCATTCCGAAATCAACGAGTTCTCCGACTCGGAAGAACCATACGTCCTCGTCTCCGTGATCAATCTCCAGCCGCCGTTCGACCGGATTCCGGATACCGCAGGACTCTCGTCGATTGCCGGAATCGGCTCGCTCGCGGCGTTGCCGCCCCTGCCTGACTTCCAGGTGTTCATCTACGGCATCTGGGAGATCGACGAGAAGCAGACCATCACCGTCAATTCCGCGCCGTTCTGGGGCATGGACGGCAATCCGCGCGATATCGCCAACCCCAGCGACGTCGCGATCGTGGTCTCCCTGATGGAGAACGACAACGGCTCGCCCGAGCAGTACAAGACCCTGCTGCGGGCCTCGATCATCGCCACGCTGGCGTCCACGGTCGGAGCCAGTGGTCCGGCGGAGCGGGCCGTGCGGATCGCCAACGACATTCGCGACACGCTCAACGGGGTCGACGTCCCGATACCGTTCGCGTTCGACGACGACCATGTCGGCACCGTGTTGCTTGGCCTCGACGGCTCGGACCTGCTGACCGGCGGCACCAGGGACAAGGCCGTCCGGATCAGCACTGGCGAAGGCGATTACACCCTGACGTTCGGCATCCAGCACCATGCGTCCGCTCCGGCAGATGCTCCCCGCCGTTCTTCAGTTTCGGCTGCCAGCACGGTCGGGGCGGTGTCCCGCATTCCGGCGAGCATGGAAACGTTCCGCATCGCCGGTGATGGCTCCGTGCGCGATGCCTACTGGTATGAAGGTGGGGACTGGCAGCACTTCACGCTGGCAGGACCGGGCCAGGCGGCCGCAGGTGGGGGCATCACGGCCCTCGCGCGCGTGCCAAACAGCATGGAAGTCTTCTGGATCGGCGGGGATGGCTCGGTGCAGGATGCGTTCTGGTACGAAGGGGCGAACTGGCAACAGTTCACGCTCGGCGGGCCGAACGCTGCGTCCACCACCGGCACGATCGCGGCGGTTTCCCGGGTTCCGGGCTCGATGGAAGCGTTCTGGATCGGCGCCGACGGATCCATCCAGGATGCCTACTGGTACGACGGAGCGAGCTGGCAGGGGTTCACGCTGGCAGCGCCGGGCCTCGCCTCCCTGACCGGCGGCATCACCGCCGTTTCGCGCATCCCGAACAGCATGGAGGTGTTCTGGATCGGGCCCGATGGGGCGGTCCACGACTCGTACTGGTATGAGGGTGGGTCCTGGCAGCACTTCGTGCTGTCGCCAGCCGGGTCGGCGTCACCCACGGGCGGGATCTCGGTCGTCTCCCGCATTCCGGGTTCGATGGAAGTCTTCTGGATCGGGCCAAACGGTTCGGTGGAAGCAGCGTTCTGGTATGAAGGCGGCCAGTGGACGCGCTACACCCTCTCCGCTCCCGGCTCGGCAGCACCGAACGGTGGGATTGCGGTCGTCTCCCGCATCCCGACCTCGATGGAGGTCTTCTGGGTTGGCGCTGATGGGTCGGTCCAGGACGCCTACTGGTACGAAGGCGCCACCTGGCAGCGCTTCACCCTCGCCGGTGCGGGCCAGGTCGCGCTGGCGAAGGGCATCAGTGTGGTCTCGCGGATTCCAGCCAGCATGGAAGTCTTCTGGCAGGGACCGGATGGCTCCCTGCGCGATGCCTACTGGTACGAGGGAGGTTCGTGGCAGCAGTTCACGCTGGCCACGAACTGATCACGTCAGTCGGCGCCTGCGGGAGGGAAGGGGGTTGGGTGCTCGCCCGATCCCCTTCCCGTGCGTTCCGCCCAGATTCCACCCGTGCTGCCAGGCATGGCGACTGAGGATTCTGGTCGTGGTGGGGACGAGGGACGTTGCACTCACGCATCGACTTGCCAGCCACGCACGAGTCGGGAGCCACTCATGCGGTATTCTCTGGCAAGAGTTTGCCGGCAGGCCCCACCCCCTGCGCGTGGCAGGAGTCCACACCCACCCATGCCCACCATCATCGAGGCCCACGGCCTCACCAAGCGATACAAGCAGCACCTCGCCGTCGATGCCATCGACCTGGACGTTCAGGAGGGTGAGATCTTCGGCATCCTCGGACCGAACGGCGCGGGCAAGACCACCACCCTCGAGATGATCGAAGGCCTGCGGACACCCGATGCCGGCTCGATCACCGTGGATGGGCTCGACGCCATCGCCCAATCGGAACAGGTGCGAAAAATCATCGGGGTGCAGCTCCAGACCACCGCGCTGTTTCCGTTTCTGAATGCCAGTGAACTGATCGGCCTCTTCGCCAGTCTCTACGATGTGCCGAACCCGAACGACCGGGCACCGGAGCTGCTGCGCATGGTCAACCTGGAGGAAAAGGCCAAGTCGCGCGTCGACGAACTCTCCGGCGGCCAGCAGCAGCGCCTCTCGATTGCCCTGGCCCTGGTCAACACCCCCCGGGTGACCTTCCTCGACGAACCCACCACCGGCCTCGATCCCCACGCCCGGCGCAACCTGTGGGAAACCATTCTCGGCGTACGCGCCGCCGGGACCACCGTGGTGCTGACCACGCACTATATGGAAGAAGCCGAAGTGCTGTGCGACCGGATCGCGATCATGGACGGGGGGAAGGTAATTGCCTGCGATACGCCCGCCGGATTGATTCGCTCGCTGGCGCTGGAAGCGACCGTCTCGGCGACGATTGCCAGTGGGACCATCGACGAAGGAACCCTGGCCGCGATGCCGGGTGTGGTTTCGGCGGCAGTGGCAACCAACGAGGCGGTGCCACGACTGCGACTGCAATCGAACAACGCCCAGTCAACCATCACTGCCCTGCTCGGCTACGCGGGGGCCAACGATCTGGTGCTCGACGATCTCAGTTCCACGCGGGCGACGCTGGAGGACGTCTTCCTGGCGAAGACCGGCCGAACCTATGCGCAGGAAGAAGCCCCGCCTGAGCCGAAGCCGTCTACACGACGGGGGCGGCGGGCAGCATGACCAAACGGCCACCGTTTTTTGACATGGCCGGGGTGTCGATCCTCCTTGGCATCATGGCCGGATCGGCCATCGGCGGCGGGATCGGGCTGGGGATCGGCACCGACTGGATCGTGGTCTCGACCCTGGCGGGCATTCTGGTGGGAGTCGTCCTCGGCGTGATCGGGGAACGGAGGGCAGCGCGCCGCCGTGCCAGTTCCCATGCGGACGCCCACGAATGAACCAGACCGGGAAGGCGTTGGGCGAGCCAGACAGTCTTGCGTTTCTGGTCGCCCGGTACCGCGCTTCCCCCTGATGCCTGTTGCCGATGCACGTTCGCGGTTCGGCCGTTTGTCCTCCTGAAGGAATCTCTCCATGCAATCGTTCGTGGCCATGCTTGTCGCCAACCTGAAGATGACGGTCCGCAACCGGCAGGCGATCTTCTGGAACCTGGCATTTCCGGCCCTGTTCATCCTGATCTTTGGCGCGGTATTCGGGAACGACTCCCTGTCATCGTTCGATGTGGGGATTGCCGGGGCCGATGGTCCGGCCCGGCAGCAGGTGCTGGCCGGCCTGGGATCGTCCGACGCCTTCACCCTGCATGAAGGGACCGAAGACGAGGAACTCAGTGCCCTGAACGACAACGACCGGCAGATCGTGCTCGTCCTGCCCGAGGTGGTGGGCCCGGACTCGCCAATCCGGTTCTATTACAACGAACAGGGTGGACCGACCGGCTCGATTGCCCAGCAAACGACCCAGAATGCGCTGTACCAGATTTTCGGCAGCGGTGAGCAGGTGCCGATCGATGCCCAGGCGGTGTCGACCCGGGACATCACGTTCATCGACTTCTTCGTGCCGGGCATCCTGGCGATGAGCATCATGAACGCCGGGATCATCGGCCTGTCGACCGCATTCACCTCCTTCCGGGAGAAGGGGATTCTGCGGCGGATCAAGGTGACCCCGTTCGCGCTCTGGAAGTTCATCCTCGCCCGGATTGTTTCGCAGATCGTGGTGATCTTTACCACGTCGGCGATCCTGATTGGGCTGGCGACGGCGGTGTGGGGACTCGACGTGCGGGGCAACTGGCTGCTGATCGTGGTGTCGATCTTCGTCGGCGCGCTGGCGTTCCTGGCCATTGGGTACGCAATCTCGTCGTTCGCCAAGAACACCGAGACGGCGGCCAGCTACGCGAACCTGATCACCTTCCCGATGCTCTTCCTCTCCGGTGTCTTCTTCCCGATCGGGTCGATGCCGGGCTGGCTGCAGCCGATCATCGAACTGCTGCCATTGCGCTACCTGGTGGAGGCGCTACGCCAGCCAATGATGTACGGCAAGGGGATCGGGGCGATCTGGGTGGACCTGCTGGTGCTGCTGGCGATCTTCGCAGTGGCGATGGCGTTCGCGATCCGCTTCTTCCGCTGGGATTCCACCAACCGCTAGACCAGGCCCTACCCGTGGGTCGGCCAGATGACATTGCCGGCAGGCGTATCGTCACATACCGGACAGTCCAACCGCCCGGCGAGGACACGTCTCGCCGGGCGGTTGGATTCAGCAGAGCCTGTGATCTCCGGGTGACAATCAGGCGGGAAGCGCCCGCTCGATCGCCGCGATGACCCGCTCGTCCTCAGGCTCGATTTTGGGCGAGAAGCGGGCGACGACGGTTCCATCCGGGGCGATGACGAACTTCTCGAAGTTCCAGCGAATGTCGCCACTGTACCCGTCGGCATCCGCTACCTCGACGAGGTCGGTGTAGAGCGGGTGACGGTCCTCGCCATTGACATCGACCTTCTCGGTCATCGGGAAGGTGATGCCATAGGTGGTGGAACAGAACTCGGCGATTTCCTCGGCAGAGCCGGGTTCCTGGCCATTGAACTGGTTGCACGGCACCCCGAGCACCGTGAATCCCCGCTCGGCAAAGTGCTTCTGGAGCCGTTCCAGCGCCGCGTATTGTGGAGTGAGCCCACATCTGGACGCCACGTTGACGAGCAGCACCGCCTCGCCACGATACTGGCCGAGCTCGGCGGGTTCACCGTTAAGCGCATTGATCTGGATGTCAAATATGGACATGGTCACTCCTGATGGTGGCACATGGTACCCGGAAGTTTCGGTGGGCGTCCTGATCAGACTTCGAGCATGGTACTAGGGCCACGCCAACCTCAGCATCCCAGTAAACAGTTGTCAGATCGTCAGCTAGCCCGGGCGACGTCTGTTGACACCATGCTGGCTTGCGTGAAGACTGACGAAATTTGCGACAAGACCGTTCACCAGCATCGCCACGAACACTGGAGCACAGATGACCACTCACAGGCTGGCCGATCGCGGATTCCGCTACATCGAAGGCGTCCGACAGTATTCGGCCGGAGTCGCGGCCGAACCCGGCTACGAAATCCATCGCGCCCATCTGGCCAGCCCGCTGCCACTGGCGGAAGGCTTCGCGGCCATCGAGGCAACCCTGGCTGAGCTCGGGCTGCCGCTCGCGGCGTTCTGCGCGTGCGAACTTCGCTCGCCCGAGCCCTTCTCGGAGAATGGTTTTGCCGCCTTCAACCGGGAATACGCGGATCAACTCCTGGCGTGGGGACTCTTCGATGGGGACCGCAATCCGGTCGCCCGCACCAACGTCTGCCCGCTGTACGATGCGCCGCCGGTGCCGTCGCTCGCCGCCTTCTCCTACGTGGTGCCGTCGCAGCGCGAGCGAGGAGGCTTCATCGTCGCCGGGAGTGGCGAGGTGCCCGAAGGCCATGCCAACTATCGCGACCACATCGTGCGGCTGGGCGACACCTCACCGGAAGCGATGCGTGACAAGGTCGATCATGTCGTCGCGACCATGGAATCACGGCTCCAGGCTCTGGGCTATGCGTGGGCGGAGGCCGGATCGATTCAGATTTACACCGTTCACGAAAGCAGCCTGTCGCGGATTGGCGAGCTTGCCGCGCAGTTTGGCGGCATGGCCGAACTGAGCTGGCACGTGAGCCGGCCACCGGTGGTCGATATCGAATTCGAAATGGATGTGCGCGGCGCAGTGGTGAACCGGCTGCTGCCCTAGGCGCCTGACCTCTCGGTCAATTGCTGCCTACCGAAACCCACGAGACATCACGTTCATGGGCATCGGCGTCAGGACGATCCTCCACTGGATCGTCCTGACATCGACCGTGTCACGAGCGAGTGACCAGTTCGGTCAGGACGCCCCTTCGGTGGCGGTTGGCGAGAGAGTGCTGGTTGGAACCAGCCGGGCCGGTGGGGACGCTTCACGCGTCGGCGTGCCGTCTGGCGTCGCCATGGGTGTCCCCGGATCCTCGGTGGGGGTTGGCGAGGGCGATGGTGACGGTGTTGGGGTCGCGGCCGGGGTCGCCGGTTCTTCGGTCTCGGGAATCTGGGTTGGCACCACCACACTCGTTGGCGTCTCGAACAAGACCGGATCGAGCTCGGTCAGGCCGCTGTAGACAACCTCGACGCGGGCTCCGTCGGTGGTTTCGTTATAGAAGGTGATCGCGCCGAGAATCGCGTAGAGCGCCTGCTGATTGGAGACGCCCTGCGGCAGGTAGGCGCAGCGTCCATCGGTGTAATTCAGGCTGGCCTGGACCGGTCCCCATCCGTCGGCATCGGGGGTCTCGATGACCGAACTGTAGGTGAGCGTAAATCGCTCGATCTCGCCTTCGATCACCGCCTGGCGGGCCTGGTTGGCATCGATCGTGGTGCAGATGGGCT
>JAEZJB010000312.1 GCA_023415845.1 Chloroflexota bacterium
AGCGAGATCTGAACGAGGGCCTCGAGTTCGGCCGGATTTGGGCGAAACTCCGCCAGTGACCGATCGTCGCGGAGCAGAAAGACCTCCTGCAGTTCCCGCTCGGTGTCGCCATACGCTTTCCTCCGGAACAGGTACTCGAGGTTCTCCGGGGCTGCCGCGATGCCGATTTCCTCCTCGATTTCGCGAAACGCATCCGCCGGCGATTCACCGGCGCCCAAATGCCCTCCGACCGTGACGTCGATCTTCAGTGGCATCGTGTCCTTGTGGCGACTGCGCAGGTTGTAGAGAACATGGGGGCCATCCGGGCCAAGACCATAGACCCAAACGTGAATCGCACGGTGCCAGTCGCCGTCGCGGTGCACGTCGGCCCGGCGCTTGACGATGCCGGTCGGCTCGCCACTCTCGTTGACGACATCGAACAACTCGTCCGGATCCTGGGGAAAATCGGGTTGGACCACGCTTCTTCCTCCCGAACTGCGCTGGATAGACGACCGGGCCGCAGGATCGATCCCGCGGCCCGGTGAAACAGTCAACCTGCAGTGATCTTGGCTACGGCAGCGCCTGAGCAGTGAGCGTCAGGGCAGTCGACCAGTCGTCGGCCAGGTTGATGATCGACTCGGAGAAGAGGCCGAGGGCGAACACGCCAACCACCATGACAAGGATGCCGATGTTGAGCAACTGGGTCGAGGCCGGGCGGAGATTATCGCGCGCACCACTGAAGTACATCGTGGCGACCACGCGGAGGTAGAAGTAGGCACTGACGGCCGACATCACCACGATCACCAGGGCCAGCCACAGGAGGTCGGAGTTGAGCAGCGCCACGATCACGTAGTACTTGCCGTAGAAGCCGATTGTGGGCGGAATCCCCATCAGGGAAATCATGAACACGGTCATCGCGGCGGCCGCCATCGGATTCGAGGCGCCGAGACCGGCGAAGTCCTCAAGCTCCATGCCCCGCCCGCGGTGCTGGACCCAGACCACGATTGCAAACGCGCCGATGTTCATGAAGGTGTAGGCGAGCATGTAGTAGAGCACGCTCGAGATCGCCAGGTTGTCGCCGCCGGTGCTGAACCCTTCCTGGGTCTTGTAGGCCGCGAGGCCAGCCAGCATGTAGCCGGTGTGGGCGATCGAGGAATAGGCGAGCATGCGCTTGACGTTGCGCTGGGAGATCGCGACGAGGTTGCCGAAGATCATCGTCAGCGCGGCAAGCACCGCAATGATGTAGAACCAGTCGTCGCGGAGCGGGGCGAGCCCCTGCACGAGCAAGCGAACGGCGGCGGCGAAAGCGGCAGCCTTGGGGACGACCGACATGAAGCCGGTGACCGGGGTCGGGGCTCCGTCGTAGGCGTCCGGCGTCCAGTAGTGGAACGGGACGGCCGCCATCTTGAACCCGATGCCGACGATCACGAGCAGCAGGCCAAGCAGCAGGGAGGCTTCGAGGGCGTCCTCACCCTGGACCATGCCCTGAAGCTGGAAGGCAATTTCGTCAAGATCGGTGCTGCCGGTCGATCCGTAGATCCAGGCCATACCGTAGAGCAGGATCGCCGAAGCGAAGAGGCCGAGCAGGAAGTACTTCAGCGCGCCTTCCAGGGCCGAGGTGCGGCGCTTGGCGAAAGCGGTAAGGATGTAGGTCGCGAGCGAGGCGAGTTCGATGCCGACGAACAGCATGATCAGATCGCCAGCAGCGGACGTCAGCAGCGCGCCGAGCACCGCAAAGGCGAGCAACGTGTAGAACTCTCCGAGCGGCATTTTGCCTTCGAGGTTCTCGACGTAGCTGGCGGAGATGAGGACCGTCAGGACCGCCGCCACCAGGATGATCAGCGAGAGGAAGACGGTGAGCCCATCGGCCCGGAACAGGCCGTAGAAGGTGGCCTCGTTCGTGCCGTGCTGTCCGATCAGCAGCACGAGGCCCAGCCCGTACCCGATCAACGAGATCGCGGTCAGTATCGAGTAGTGCTTTTCCTTCGGCAGGAACGCATCGGCCAGCGAGAGCACTACCGCCGTGATGAAGACCACGAACTGTGGCCAGAGGATCCCGAAGTCCGGGACGATCAGTTCGAAATTCATCGCTTCGGGCTCCGCCTAGTTACCGACCACGCGCAGGGCGCCGTCGAGAATGGCCTGCAGGCTGGGTTCCATGATCGCCAGCAGCGGCTTCGGATAGACACCGAAGAAGATCGTCAGGGCCGCCAGCGGGAAGAGCGTCAGCTTCTCCCGGGTGTTGAGGTCTGGCCAGCGCAGGCTGTCCATCTGCCCCTGATGCGTCGGGTAGCTGCCTTCCGTCACTTCGTCGCCGTGACCATGACCGTGGTCATGCTCGTGATCGGCGCCGGAAACCGGTCGCAGATGGAGATTATCGTCCATGCCCGAGTCGTAGGTGCCGTGCTCTTCGTCGTCGGCCGGGCCGTGGAGCACGTGAGCGCGCTTGAGTTCTTCTACTTCCTGCGGCGTGAGTGCGCTGTCACCCGGGTCAGGCGGCTGGCCCCAGGCGCGACCGAACACCACCCGCTGGAACATCCACATCATGTACCAGGCGGCGAAGATCACCACGGCGAAGGTGAAGAGCGCGGCCCAGCGGTTGTAGTCCCAGGTGCCAAGCGCCACGAGGAACTCGCCGACGAAGCCCGACATCCCCGGGAGGCCGATGCTGGCGAACATGAAGACCATGAACATGGCCGACCAGAGCGGCATGCGGCTGGCGAGTCCGCCAAAGGCCTTGATCTCGCGGGTATGGGCCCGTTCATAGATCACGCCGATGCAGAGGAAGAGGCCGCCGGTGTTGAAGCCGTGGGCCAGCATCACGAGCATGGCGCCTTCGAGCCCGATGAGGTTGCCAATGAAGATGCCGAGGGTGACGAAGCCCATGTGGCTGACCGATGAGTACGCCACAAGCTTCTTCATGTCCGGCTGCACCAGGGCGACAAGCGCGCCATAGATGATGCCGATGATCGAGAGCGTGATGATGACCGGCGCCCAGTCGGAGGTGCCGTCCGGGAAGAGCGGCAGGTTGAAGCGGAGCATGCCGTAGCCGCCCATCTTCAACATGACCGCCGCCAGGATGACGGACGCCGCGGTGGGCGCCTCGACGTGGGCGTCTGGCAGCCAGGTATGGAACGGGAACATCGGGACCTTCACCGCGAAGGCGATGAAGAAGGCGGCGAAGACCCAGAACTGGAAGGTGCTGGAATACGCGCCCAGTTCGACGCCCTTCTGCAGCTCCAGCACGTTGAGGGTGCGAATCCCGGTCTCGTTGAAGTACGCCTGGTAGGTGGCCACGATGCCGATGAGCATCAGCAGCGAGCCAAAGAGCGTGTAGAGGAAGAACTTGATGGCGGCGTAGACGCGGTTGGAGGAGCCCCAGATACCGATCAGCAATGCCATCGGAATCAGCATCAGTTCCCAGAAGATATAGAAGATGAAGAGATCCAGCGCCATGAACACGCCGATCATGCCCGTTTCGAGGAGCATCATCGCGATGAAGTATTCACGCTGGCGGACATTGATCGTGTCCCACGACCAGATGACGGCGATCAGGGAGAGCAGGGTGGTCAGCACGATCAGCAGGACGGCGATGCCATCGACGCCGAGGAAGTAGCTGATACCAAGGTCCTTCAGCCAGACATGGTGTTCGGTGAACTGGAAGTCGGCGTTGCGCTTGAACTGAACCGCCATCACCAGCGAGAGCACGAGGCTCACGATGGAGGCGATCAGCGCAATCATCCGGGGGGCAGACTCGGATGCTTTCGGCGCGAACAGGATCCCCAACGCACCGAGCGCCGGCAGGAATGCTATGAGGCTCAGTAACGGAAAACTATCCACGCTAACCCCTCGTCATCGAGTCTTCATTCGGGTGGGCCCTTTGCCCACGCCAGTCATTCAAGTCCAGTCGGCGCCGGCCAGGCGCCCAACCCCACCCTACCGGAAGAGGTTCGAGAATCCGGCCAGGTAAACCCCAACCAGCACCACCATGCCGAGCGCGATGGCCAGCACGTAATTGGTCACGATACCGGTCTGCACCGTGCGGAGCCGTTGGCTGGTGGCCGCGATCCCCGAGGCTACGCCGTTGACAGCCGCGTCGATGACACCGACGTCCACAACCTTCCAGAGGAAGACCGATGTGGCCTTGAGTGGCTCCACAATGGCCTTCTGGTACAGCTCATCGAAGTACCACTTGTTGAGCAGGAACTGGTACACCGCCGGGAACCGCTCGCCGAGCGCCACGTTGCTGATGATGCCGCGATGGTAGGTGAGCCAGGCCACGAGCAAGCCGCCGACCGCAACCACCGTCGAGATGATGCCGAAGGTCCAGGTCATTTCCATCGAGACGTGATGGGCATGGACGTGTTCGAAGGTGTGGTGCAGGAAGTGGTGAATCCAGCCATCTTCCGGCGGGAAGCCGACGAAGCCGGCGCCGATCGAGGCGATGGCGAGCACCACCAGCGGGAAAGCCATCCATGGTCCCGACTCGTGCGGATGCACATGGTCCACATCGAACCGCTCCTTGCCGAAGAAGACGAGGAACACGAGGCGGAACATGTAAAGCGCGGTAAGGAAGGCCGACAGGAAACCAATCACCGTAATCGGCTTGCCGAGCGCCGACTCGCTAATCCAGGATCCAACCAGGATTTCATCCTTGGACCAGAACCCGGCGAGCGGGAAGATACCGGCATTGGCGGCGGCGCCGATCAGGAACGTCCAGAACGTCAGTGGCATGTGCTTGCGCAGACCGCCCATCTTCTGGATGTCCTG
>JAEZJB010000323.1 GCA_023415845.1 Chloroflexota bacterium
AGAGAACGTCGAAGCCCATCGCGGCGATGCGTGGAAGCTGCCGCTCGACATCCGCGAAGGTGGCGCTCCGGTTTGGCTCGGTGCCGGCGGACCGGGGGAAGAGTGAATACCAGGCGGCGAACCTCGCTCGCTCTCGGTCGACGAACACCCGGTAGGTTCGCGAGTGCGCGGCCCCCCGACGCGACCGGTAGCGGGCCACCACATCGGTGACGGATGTCTCCTGCAGGATCGCCAGCGCGTCGTGCGGAGTTGCTGCAGCGCGAGCGCGGTCAATCGCGTCGGCCAGACGTGTTCGCGCGGCATCGTCTGCTCGCTCGAGCATTTCCGCGTAGATCAAGAACCCCTCTTGAAGCTCGCTGGTGACGTCCACGTTGGCCGCCAGCTTCTTTTCCATCTCCTCCTGCCAGGAGCCGATTGGATCGGGGAATGCTTCGATCCGGTACTCCCACATGGTGTTGACGTCGACGGTGAACTCGCCTGTCCACCGGTCGTTGTCGAAGAAGCTCATGGGCGATTCGCGCCAGATCTCTTCGCCGCATGGTCGGTACTGGATGACGGCCAGAAGCTGCTCATGGCCCTCTCGAAAGATATCGGCCTGGACTTCGATGGTGTCGCCGACTTCCCGCTTGATCGGATAGCGCCCGCAGTCGACGACCGGCGAGACATCTTCGATAAGAATGCTGCTGGGAGCTTCGGTTCGCGAATTGGACCGTCCGTTCAAATGGGACCTCCATGGTGGTATGAGCCGGGCACGGCGGCTGCCCGGTGTCAGATGGTACACGCCAATCGTACCCGTCAGTTTGCAGGAAGGTCGTAAGATGGAGAGGAGCCGTACCCCCAAACGGGTGCGGCACCGTCGTGACGAGCGATTCAGTATTGCGACGTTGCTTCCAAAATAATGAGGACAGGACAGTTCATGCAATACGAAGTGCGCTATCAGGTTTCGGGTGACGAATTCGCGGCAACCGTTGATGCGGACGACGCAGCCACAGCGGCAAGGCTGGTGCACGAGCGCCATGCGAGCATCGATGAACAATTTGAACTCATTCAGGTTCACCTGCTAAGTGAACCGGGAGATGCGTCGGCCGACGACGTGCAGTCTGACGACGACCTGATTCTGTCGTAAATCGAGCCGGTCGATCTCCCGGTACCTGATTCCGGGGATCCTTCCTTGTGCCACCTTCACCGTCACTACTCTTGACGAGCCCCAACGTCCCGCGCGCGCAGGCCGGAGTTATTCATGTCAGACACACGTACCGGGGCGCCATTGCGTCCCGGATCTCCCTATCCGTTGGGCGTCACGCTGCAGGGCACGGGTGCGAACGTAGCGGTTTTTTCACAACACGCCGAGTCGATCTCCATCTGCCTGTTCGACGACGAGGGTTCCACGATTCGAGAAGAGCACAAGCTTCCCGATCGCACCGGGTATGTCTGGCACGGTTGGGTCGAAGGTGTGAAGCCAGGCGACCGATACGCACTTAGGGCGGCCGGACCGTACGATCCGGCCGCCGGTCTGCGGTTCAACAGTGCCAAGCTGCTCGTCGATCCGTATGCGAAGGCGATCGACGGACCAGTGGGATGGGACCCATCGATCTTCGCGTACGACATCGAAGATCCGGATGACGACCTCACACTCAGTGCGACTCCGAATGACGCGGCGATTCCCAAGTCCCTGGTGGTCGATCCCGCGTTTGACTGGCAGGGCGATACGCCGCCGCGAATACCACTTCTGGAATCGGTGATCTACGAGACCCACATCAAGGGCCTGACGGAACTGCATCCCGAGATACCGGAAGAACTGCGGGGTACCTACCTGGGAGCCTGCCAGCCACCGATCATCGAACACCTGAAGAAACTCGGGGTCACGGCCGTTGAGTTCCTGCCGATTCACGAGCATGTGGACGATCACTTCGTGATCTCCCGCGGCCTGGCGAATTACTGGGGATACAGCACGCTCGGGTTCTTTGCCCCTCACCACAGCTACGCAACCGGATCGCGCGGTCAGCAGGTTACCGAATTTCGCGAAATGGTTCGCACGTTTCACCAGCACGGCATCGAAGTGATCCTGGATGTCGTTTACAACCACTCGTGCGAAGGCAACCACCTGGGACCGACGCTGTCGTTCCGCGGGCTGGACAACCTCAACTACTATCACCTGTTACCGGAGAATCCGGAGTACTACCTCGATTTCACCGGGACCGGCAATTCGCTTCGCGCATCGCATCCCCAAACCCTGGCGTTGATCCTCGACAGCCTCAGGTACTGGGTGTCGGAGATGCACGTCGACGGGTTTCGGTTCGACCTGGCGGTGACGATCGCCCGCGACGAATACGACTTTCGCCAATGGGCGGGAGTGCTCGACGCCATCCACCAGGATCCAGCGTTGTCAGGAGTAAAGTTCATCGCCGAACCATGGGACATCGGCGAGGGCGGTTATCAGCTCGGGAACTTCCCGGTGCGATGGTCGGAATGGAACGATCAATATCGCGACCAGGTACGTGAGTTCTGGCTGCATCAGAGCCGGGCGGTGGCCGAGATGGGCTACCGATTGACGGGGTCGTCAGATATCTACGAGAACACGGGCCGCGGACCGGCGGCGAGCGTCAATTTCATTACCGCCCATGACGGATTCACGCTGCGGGACCTGGTTTCCTACAACGAAAAGCACAATGAGGCGAACGGTGAAGGCGGGCAGGATGGCCACGACCACAATCGGTCGGCCAACCACGGAGCCGAGGGGGATACGACCGACCTCGAGATCGGAGCGCTTCGACTGCGGCAACAGCGCAACCTCCTCGCGACGCTCTTCATCGCGCAGGGCGTTCCGATGTTGCTGGGGGGTGACGAATTCGGCCGGACGCAGGGCGGCAACAACAATGCCTACTGCCAGGACAACGAGATCAGTTGGTACGACTGGACGCTGGACTCTGACCAGAAGAATCTCCTGGCGTATTGTCAGCGACTCATTGGAATTCGCTCCGAGACCCCGTTGCTGCGACGCCGAAGGTTCTTCCGTGGCCGCCCTGCCACTCCCGACTCCTTCGACGACATTACCTGGTTGCGGGCAGACGGAGAACGGATGACGGAGGGTGACTGGCTCAACGGCCAGGAGACGCTGTCGATGCGGCTCGCCGGTGACGCGATCGAGGAATCGAACGCTGAAGGCAACGAGATCACGGAGCCTTCGCTCCTGATCGTGATGCACACCGGGAGCGATTCTGCTGAAGTGACGCTGCCTTCGGTCAATCGCGACCCGACCGTGAATCGCTGGAAGGTGATCCTGGACACCGGTTGTGACACTGGTGAGTCATCCGATGTCCATGCTGAATCGGCCACGATCACGGTACCCGGTCGAACAGTGCTGCTGATGCAGGGTGAAGCCTGACAGCGTCGGGACTGAGTTCTGGTTAAGCGAAACGCCCCGGCAGCGCCACGTCTGGCAACTGTCGGGGCGTTTCAGATTTCGGTTTGCCTAGTGGACCTCGACCGCGCTGCCATCGACGGGCAGCAGTGCGAGCAACTGGCGAAGGCGTTCCGCCTGAAGCGGCGTGATATCTCCGAGGAGGACCGAAAGCCGCTGGCGATACGCGCCACCCCATTCCTCAAGCAGGGTTTCCCCGGCCGGAGTCAGACTGGCCAGCACCATCCGCTTGTCGTTGGGGTGGGCTGTCCGCTGCGCCCAGCCATGCCGGGCGAGAATGTCGATGTAGAGCGTGGCCGTGCGACGGGCTACCGCCAATCGGCGCGCCAGTTCCGACGGAGCGATGCCGTCGGATCCTACCTGCGACAACTCCACCAGTGCGCCGAACGCACCAGCGGTGAGATCGAGATCGGACAGCGCATCTGTTGCTGCGCGGTCCAATGCGCCTGCCGTGCGGAGCAGCTGCATGAAGGTTTCAAACCGAACAGTGTCGGCTTCTTCACGAGTCTCCACCATTACTGGAGCCTCGGCTGTCAGCCACCCCGGATGTACCACTCGACTTGATCGTTCTGTTGACACGACGCTCCCAGCCTATGAACTGCCGATGCAGCCGGATCCCTTGCTCGACCCGCCATGCACCGGCCCTTGATCGTTCCCACACCGAACACGGCGTGCTATTGCATCGACCGGTTCTGCGAGATGTGTGAAATCAAGTGTAATGAAGCACCAGTTCACAGCTTGAAAGAAAGTTCCCACGTTCGCGCGAAAATTCCTGTAAGGCTTGTTTCGCGCGATGTAGGGAAAATCCCCTCAGGCAAGCAAGGATTCGTCAACCAGCAGCCCCGCACGAAGCGCGTACTGGACCAATTCCGCTCGATTTGCCAATCCGAGCTTCTGCATTGCGCGGTGGCGATAGGTTTCGACGGTTTTGGGAGATAGTGACAGCATATCGGCGGCTTGTTGCGCGGTATAGCCCTCTGCAGTCAGTTTGACTACCTCACGCTCGCGTTCGGAGAGCACTTCGCCGAGGTCGAGTTCGTCGCCCGAACGAACGCGACCGAGGTATCCCCGCAAAAGCGTCTTGGTTGCGCCCGGATCGAGGAAGACTTCCCCCCGCGCAACCGTGCGGATGGCGTTCAACAGGTCGGTGTGGGCGCTCGACTTGCGAACGTAGCCAGATCCCCCTGCTTCAAGCACGGGCAGGAGATAGCGCTCCTCGGCATGGACGGTCAGCACGAGCACACGGCTCTTCAACCCCAGCGAGGTGATACCGCGAATCGCCTCCAGACCGCCACCGGGCATGGAAAGGTCGGCGATCACGACATTGGGTTCAAGCTCGCGGGTAGATTCGATGGCGTCCGCGCCATTGTCGACTTCGGCAACGACCACCATGTCCGATTGAGCGTCGAGGAGCGCACGAAGACCGGCACGGACGATACCGTGATCATCGGCGAGAAGCAAACGGATTCGTGGATCGCTACCGGTGGTCATTTCTGGCGCCTACCTTCTCGCTCAGTTCTGGTGGGGCGTTCCTGGGCCTCGGGAGGGGGATGGACAAGGTGATGCGAGAGCCCTTGCGAGGCGCGGCGTGCAGATCGAGCGTACCACCCACCAGTGCCGCCCGCTCAACCATGCCGAACAGGCCAAGTCCGAGCCCGCGCTCGTCGCGACCGGTAACCGCGCCGACATCGAAGCCGATGCCGTTGTCTTCGACCACGAGTGTGACACGATCCTCGTCCCGAGTGAGCGTGACAGCTACCCTGGTGGCCTGGGCATGCTTCGCCACGTTGGTGAGCGCCTCCTGCGTCACGCGATAGAGCACCAGTTCGATCTCCGGCGGAAAGCGCTCGCGAGAGACCTGTAGATTTCCGACGATGGCGATACCGGACTTCTCACCCATGCGCTGGATCAGATCGGCAATTGCCTC
>JAEZJB010000047.1 GCA_023415845.1 Chloroflexota bacterium
TTTCCTGGAGATACGGTCCCATGGGCCCGGCCATCGGGTTGCCATCGTAGATATCTGCGCCAAGGATGAGGGCGGAGATGAGCGAGACGGTGATGGCTGGTTCGTGGAGGCAGCGGTAGGCCATTTCCTGGACCAGGACCTGGCTGCGGGGTGTCACCACGTCGGCGTAATTCACATCGGGATAGATCTGGCTGTAGGCCTCCAGCACGTACGCCCCGAACATCGACCCGATCGACAGGGTTTCGAGGCTATTGACCAGGGCGGGGAGGTTGGCGGCCGGTGCCATGGCGGCGACGGCCATTACCCCCACGTCGGGTGCATACGACTCGGCCAGTTGCCCCGTCCAGAGGGCAGAGTGCCCACCCTGCGAGTGACCCCAGACCACCGTGTCATCGCTGAGGGAAATGCCTTCGAGCTGGCGGGCGGCGCGAGTGGCATCCAGGACTGAACGGGCTTCCTGCTCACCGACGAGATATGGATGGGGTCCTTCGGTGCCAAGTCCAATGTAGTCGGTGGCAACGACAGCCCATCCCTTCTGAGTTACGGCCTGTTCGATGAGGTAAAGCTCATTGCTGTCATAGGTGTTCGGCAGGATCGAGGGAGCGCAGCCCTGGGCGAAGCCGGAGGTGCCGTGGGCCCAGCTGATCAACGGCAACGGATCGCTCGTCCGATTGGCCGGGACCAGCACCACACCGCTGGCGACCGCCGGTGTCTGGTCGTCGCGGGTTGTGGTGTAGAGGATGCGCCAGGCTTCGGTGCCTTCCGGGATCGCCTGGGTGAACGGTTCGGCGCGGAGGAGCACACCGGGTTCGGCGGGGAGATCGGCGGGTGGGTCGTAGAAATCATCCGGGTGCGGGATACCAGCCTGGTAGCGTCCGCCCAGGATCAGCGCGCCAATGACGACGAGCGTGAGAGCACCGGCGCCAATCGTGCGGAGGATTCCCCATCTGTGGTGCTCTGGCGTTTGCTCGTGACGTACGAGGTGTTGCAGGCCGAGGGTGAGGAGGTAGACCCCCAGCACCGTGGTGGCAACGGCAATGGTGACGTTTGCCCAGACGATGGCGGCAAGACCGGCCAGGGCGAGCGCAACGGTGGTGAGGAGTGGCCCCCAGCGGCGTGGGCGAATGGGAAAGAGATCGATGAGCCCGACGATGCCGGTGACGAGCAAGCCGAGACCGGTCAGGCTCGACAGCAAGGGGAAGGGGTGATCCGGCCAGACGATGGCGGCGGCTCCCACTCCCAGCCAGGCAATGCTCGCCAGACGCCAGACGCGCTCCTGACGGGTCAGGAGCAGAAGTAGCCCAGCCGCCAGCGCACCAGCGGCGAGTGCACCGATCAGCACCCTGGGTGAGATCAGTGGTGAAGCGATGGAGAGGACGCCCAACGCGATCGTGACCACGCCCAGCAATGTCGACCATGGCTGGCCCGGGCGTCGTTCCGTCAGGGTATTGGTCATGTTCGCAGGTCTTCCCTTGTCGTCAGGCCGAGCACCGTATCGGGGCATTATCCCGTGGAGTCTGGCCGCTGTCTCTGGTCACGGTCCGCGCCTTTTGGGTGTCGGTAGCTCAGCGGATCAGGCAGATGGTTCCGGACGGTGAAGCGTGTCCCGGACAATCTCTTGCCGGTTTCTCAAGCCGGAACTTCAAAACTTGTGCTCCGGTCACATTCGGCTACCGGCAATCGCATTCACCAGATGATTGACACCGAAAAGCCAAGCCTGCATCATCCCTCGAATTCCCCGGTATCAACAGTTGGGTCCTAAACGTTTCAGTATTCGTTTGGAGGTTCCCATGGTCGAGAATTCCCGTGCTCGTCAACTGTTTGCCGATGCCCTCAATGGGCGAAGCAGCCGTCGCGAGGTCTTGCGTCGTGCGGCGGCGCTGGGGATTTCAGCCCCAGTGGCGATGTCTCTTGCCAGTCTTGGCGCTACCCGACATGCACTGGCTGCCACCGAAGGTGAACTTACGGTCACCTACTACGACTGGATCGTTAACCTGCACCCCGCCCTGAACGCGGTGAATGCCACCTTTGCCGAAGGGTTTCCGCTCAAGGCCGAGGTCGCTCCTACGCAGGGATTTGGCATCGAGCGGTTCGTGCAGGAAGCTCGTGACGGTACGTCTACCTGGGACATGTACATTGGGGTGACCCCGTTCATCGAGATGATCGCCCTCGCCGAGTCGGGTGCCATCGAGCCATGGGATCCATACCTGCCAGACGGGTTCCTCGACGATCTCCCAGCCTCGATCCGGGCTGAAGGAACCTACAACGACCAGTTCTACGTCTGGCCTTTCCTCCTCGACGTGATCGTGCAGGCGTGGAATGGGGCTCAGGTTGAGGCAGCAGGGCTCGATCCAGCTGTCGCACCAACCACCTGGGATGAATTGATCGCCAACGCCCGGACGGTGCAGGAATCGGGAGCTGCCCCGTTTGGCGTCAGCTTCGACTTCCATGCATGGCGGTCGCTGTTGCCGATCACGCATTCGATCTCCACGGACGTCTATGATCCGGAAACCGGTCTCTTCCTCTGGAACAGCGATGCCGCCGTGCAGGCGCTCGAGATCATGAAGCAGATGACGGAACTGGCGAATCCCGATGTCCTCAATGAGGGGGGTGTCGATGGGATTGGGCCGGACGATGCTGCGTTTACAGGGCAGCAGGTCGCCTACTGGATCAAGTACCAGAACGCGCCGATTCAGCGGGCTGCAGCCTGGCCAGACCCCGCAGTGCTGGGGCTGGGAGCGCTGCCGAAGGTCGATGGCGGTGCTGGCGGCACGGTGTTCTGGGACACCGGAGCCGTGCTCTTCACCAACGGCCTGAACAAGGAGCAGGCTGCCAACTACATGCAGACCCTTTCGAATGACGAGCGGATCTGGCAGGAGTCGGTGGCCGGAAACATGGACGAAGGCGTGCCACCAGTTGGTCAGTTGCCGGTGCTCAACTCGCTCTGGGATACCTACGAGGCGACGCCACCTGAATGGCTGACCGCCAATCCCTGGGCCAACGACATCTGGGCCAGCCTTCCGAACGCCAGCGCCATCACCCCAACAGAGCTTGCCATCACCCAGTTCAACGTGGCCGCGCCATTCTACGTGGCTTATCTGGCTGGTGAGAAGGACGATGCGAAGGCAGCCCTGACCGAAGCCTGGGATGCGGTCAATGCCGAGCTCGCCAAGCTTGGCAGTACGTCGACGCTCACCTCGATCCGACGGCGAGGACGCTAGCGAATTCCGACCCCGGCGCGATCCACTGATCGCGCCGGGTACCGGCTCGATCCGTCGCATCCATGAGGATATGTCATGGCCTACGCACCCGCGGCTACGCGTCGCCATGGCCGGCGATTCACCGAGGCTCTGGGCAACTGGGCATTCCTGTTGCCTGCCGTCTTCTTTTTCGGGCTCTGGCAATTCTGGCCAGTCGTACTCGTCGGCTGGTATGCCTTCACCGATTTCCGGTTCCTCGATCCCAATTCGGCGACAAATGCGCTTAACCTGCCGACCCATTTCGTGGGCCTTGCGAACTTTCGCGAGGCCATGGATGACGGACTGCTGTGGACAGGCATGAGGCGAGCGGCCCTGTTCACCTTGCTGTTCGTGCCCGGCATGATCGTTATCCCGCTCGTGGTGGCCACATTGGTCGATCGGGTCACCAATGGCGCCGTGGCCACGACCTACCGGATCATCCTCCTGATTCCGGCAATGATTCCGGGCCCTCTGGTGTTCGTACTCTGGAAATGGCTCTACGACCTGTACATCGGTCCCATTAACTATGTGCTGGTTGATGTGCTGGGCCTGTTCACCCTGCGTAACCAGCCGCAGTGGCTGGGTGACCCTGACCTGGTGTTCTTCTCGGTCGCGTTCATGGAATGGTGGTGGGGACTCGGGTTCCACACCATGTTCTTCCTGGCTGGCCTGGCTGCGATTCCCCATGACCTGATCGAGGCTGCCCGGCTCGACGGTGCAAGCGAACTTCGCCTCTGGTGGAACATCGTCATTCCTCGCCTGCTGCCAATCATCCTGGTGCTGGTTGTGGTGCGGTTTGGCTCGGCCATGGCCGTCATTGACGAGTACCTGATCGTTGGTGGATTCGATCGCACCAGCCCAACCTATACGTGGACGGTGTACATGTGGGAAACCGCCTTTGTCACGGGAGACTGGCGACAGGGGTATGCGGCGGCGCTGGGCTGGATTGGAGCGCTGGCAATGCTGGTCGTGGTGCTCGGCATGTTCTACCTCTTCCGCTCGCGCGATTAAGGAGCCTGGTGCAATGACGAATCCTGCTCCATCGACTTCCACGCAGCGATTGTCGATAGCCGAGATCGAGGCGGCCTATCATCCCAAAAAGCACTTCCCGATCTGGACGATCCTCAAACACGCGACCATCATCGCGGTCTGCCTTTCGGTCCTGTTGCCGATTGCATGGGTGCTGATCCTCTCGATCAAATCGCTGCCCGATGCGTACCAGAATGAAATCTGGCCCCAGCAGTTCGACTTCACCCACTACAACTATGCGTGGGAGAAACTCCCATCCCTGCGCCAGAACTACCTGAACAGCATCATGGTGACGCTTGGTGCCACGGCCACGGCCACTGTGGCGGCAGTGCTGGGAGGTTACGCGCTCGTGTTCCTCCGTGCGCCGGGCAAGACGATAGTGATTGCCCTTTTCGTGGCGTCGTTGTTCTTCCCGACCCGTGTGTCGGCGTTCATCGGTATTTTTCAGATGCAGCGGGAACTCGGCCTGATCAACAAGGCCTGGGGGTTGATCTTTCCCTACACCGCCCTCAGCATCGCCATCTCCGTTTTTGTCATGCGTGGTGTCTTTCAGGGTGTGCCCAAGGACCTTGTCGACGCGGCAAGGATTGATGGAGCGGGGCCGCTGCGCATGCTGCTGCAGGTGATGCTGCCCATCGTGCGGAACGGCATTGTGGTGGTGGTCATCATCAACTTCGTGGCGGCCTGGGGCGAGTACCTGCTGGCCAGCCGATTGATGAACGAGCAGAGCCAGTGGACGTTGCCTGTCGTCCTGGCATCGGCTTCCGGTGGAGTTGGAGCGTGGGCGTGGCCGAGACTGGCTGCGGTCTACATCATGGCGATCGCGCCAGCCCTGCTGTGTTTTGCGATCACGCAGCGTTGGTACATGAAGGGGCTGCAGGAAGGGGCGCTCAAGGCCTGATGCGCCGAGACCGGTTACGGGGCCGAGTCAGGCTCCTGGTCAGTCGGCGTGGCTGGCGGGTCATCGCCGGCATGCTGATTGAATGAATGGGCGGCTTTCCGGCCGAGGGTTGTGGCGAACCGGAAGCCAGGCAGGTCGATGCTCGGATCGAGTGCCTTGCCGGGGCTGGTTGGCTCGGGCTGGTCGGCAGTATGTGACGGGAGAAGGGCGTCGGCCAGGCGCATGAGTCGCACGGTGGTCGCTGGCGCCAGGCCGTGGAAACGACTGGCGAGAGAAAAGGGCAAGGAAAATGTACAGACCGGATCGCCGCGCCGGACCGCCCGCACGATGATCCGGGCCGACCGAGCGGCGTCCGGGACCAATGGTGACGTTCCACCCAGCGCGAACCAGACGTAGTCCTGATGTTGCTGGCGGTCCGATCCGGCGAACTGAGCCTGCAGATGGCCGCCCGTACGCATCAGGCCCGGAATGACCGTGGTGACCTTGATGCCGTCGTTTGCCAGTTCGGCAGCCAGTCCTTCACTGAGACCGGTGGCCGCGAATTTGGCAGCGCTGTAAGGCAGCAGGTGCGGAACGCTCAGGCGGCCGCCGATCGAGGTGATGGTGGCGATGCGGCCCGAGCGGCGAGCCCGCATGCCCGGCAGGACGGCCATGATCGGATACAGCGTGCCCCAGAACATGACATCCATCGCCTGCCGATAGTGGGCGATGGTGTGCGTTTCGACCGGCCCGATCTCGATGATGCCCGCTACGGTGAACAGCAGGTCGATCTGACCGTAGTGCGCCATCACCTCCTCCACCATCGCGTTGACTTCGTCCTCGTTGGCGACATCGCAGGTGATGGCCACGACCTCCGTGCCGTTTGCCCGCAGTTCGCTCGCGGCAAACTCCAGTTCCTCGGTATTCCGGGCGCAGATGGCGAGTCGGCACCCGGCAGCAGCCAGTTCACGAGCAATGGCAATGCCCAGTCCGCGCGACCCACCGGTGACGAGGGCGACCTGGCCGGTCAGATCCGCCTCGCGAGCCCGGGCGAGCAGTTCCTTGCCCGCGAGTCCGGCCACGACCGCAGTTCCGATCTTCCACAGCTCTGGACGACGAAGCGCTTTCTTCATGGCTGGACCTCCTGTGATGGGGCCAGGGATGGGGTTGCCTGAGCACCGCGCGGATTCCGATGCTACCTCACCAACACAGCAGCCGATCGTGCGACATGGTCCGTTCGAGGTGTCGGTCAAGCTTTCGGGATGACCGGGACCGTGAGGGCAGCGGGGCGATCGGGACTCCAGTGCAGCGTGACCCGGGCGTGCGGTGCGGCCACGTAGGAGGCAGGAAACGCACCGAACAGGGGGTTGCGCGGCGAGAGCGGGCGACCCCCGATCAGCAACCGGATGGCATCACCGGCCTCGAAGTGCGTGGCGGAGGGGGCGAGGGGAATCGAGACCGGGACGACCTCGCCGGGTTTGACCGGTTGCCGATGAACGAAAGCAGGGACTGGTTGCAGGACGGTCGAGGCAGCCTCGTCGAGTTCACGCAGCGAAAGCCGCTGCTGGCCGCTGGTGAGCCAGTCGCGTCCATAGCCATACGAGCCTTCGAATGGCACTGGTTTCCCCTCGTGCCATTTCTCCAGGGCCACAAACAGGGTCGCATCGTCGCCTGGCGCGACCGACACCCAGAGGTCGAGCCGAGCGGGACCGGTGATCTCGGTGGGTTCGGAGAACACCCAGGTGAACGCCGCTGCCTCACGCCGGGTATCGAAGGAGACGCTGCCCTGTGCAGCTGGAGGATCCGGCAGGAGGTGACCCGCGTCGGCGAGAAATACCTCGGATGGCCTCGCACGGGCCAGAGGCCACGCGGTTTCTTCACGGATGGCCGCGACCTCGGTGCGTGTGCGCTGGACCTCGAGATGGACCGAAGGTAATGGAGGTCCATCGAGTCCCTTGAGCACGCGGTCGAAGAACCGGCGCTGGATGGCATGAGCGTCGGGGTGGTAGAAGGTCGCCCATTTGCCGCGCCGATGGGTGTAGGCGAATTTCTCCGTTGAGCCGATCTGCTGGAAGGCGCGGAATGATCCGACCGAGTGGAGGTTGTGATCGGAAAACGAAGTGCAGATCAGGGCGGGAACTTCGATGCGCGACAGATGCGGTACCAGTGATTGCCACCAGTCGTCACGCAAGGGATGGCGTTTTCGTTCGGCTGCGAGATCAACCGAGGTGCGGGTCGTGCGCCGCAGGATGGTTTGCCAGAGCCGGGTGAAGCCGTTTTCGACAATCCCTCCCGGTGTGAAGAGATCACGATAGGCATCGGTGAAGCCTTCCCATGGGCAGATTGCAGCGAGGTGGGGCGGGTGGAGGGCGGCCGCCTTGTACTGGGAGATCGCCAGGTAGGAAACGCCGAGCATGCCGACCTTGCCGGTGGACCACAGTTGGGTTCCGGCCCACTCGATCAGGTCGTGGACATCTTCAGCCTCCTGATCGGAGAGGGGGGCGCCGGTACCTTCGGAGGTGCCAGCCCCCCGCAGGTCGGCATTCACCACGGCATAGCCTGCCTGGGTCCAGGTGACGGGGTCGGGTGCTTCCCAGGATGTCACGCTGGAGATGGCGAATGGGCCAGTCTGGCGGAGCATGCGGAACTGGGGATTGATGCGCCAGCCGAACCGGGTTTTACGCGGTACACGGTCCTTGCCGTAGGGGTGGGCACAGAGCAGCACCGGCCATGGACCTTCGCCAGCGGGCAGGTAGACATTGACGCGGAGGATGACGCCGTCGCGCATCGCCACCGGCACGTCGTGGTGCTTGACCAGATCCGAGGGCGCGGCGATGACCGTCACAGGCGGCCGGACGATTTTCCGGACACGCTTGATGGCATAGCGAAGGGTGCCGGGCCGTTTCCATGGCCGATCGAGCGACGGAACATCGGGGCTCACAGATACACCTCGGTTGCAGACATGGGTCAATGCGACGATGCCGGGGGAAATCAGGAACACCCTACCAGACGCGGACTGAACCGTCATTCTTGTGTGGGATGTCATCGGGAAGATGAAGATTGGGTGCACGGCCTCCATTTCCCCGACTGGTTCGCGATGCTACCGTTCCCGGCAGGCAGTTCCTGGCCACACGTTCACCAAGGGAGACATTGACCATGCCCATCACGCCCGGGATCTGGGTTGCCGAGTCCAGTGACTACCGGACCGACCGCTACTATCGCTATGCCGAGTTGACCGAGTTGCTGCAGCGGTGGGTGACCGAGCATGCGGACATCGCCAGCATCGAGAGCATCGGCACGTCGCTTGAAGGGCGCGACATCTGGGCGCTGACGATTACCAACCGCACCACGGGAGCGCCGGAGGAAAAGCCGGCGTACTTCGTCGATGCCAACATCCACGCCTCGGAAGTGACCGGCTGTGCCACCGTCCTCTGGATGCTGAATCACATCTTCACCAACCAGAACGAGCCGGGCATCGAGCGGATGCTCAAGCACACCACCCTTTACGTCGTGCCCGCGATCAATGTCGACGGCATGGACCTGAGCCTGAGCCAGGCCGTGCCCGGCATCCGATCGTCCGTGCGTCCGTGGCCGTTCCCCGAGCAGCAGGATGGCCTGGTGGAGAAGGACATCGATGGTGACGGCACCATCGTAACCATGCGGATCAAGGATCCAGCCGGTCCGTGGACGCCGTCGGCGCACGATCCGCGCATCATGCGGCCGCGCGGGATGGACGAGTTCGGTGGTGACTACTATTTCGTGGTGCCGGAAGGGGAAATCCAGAACTGGGACGGCGCGAAGATTCCGTTCGCGACCTCACCCTGGGGACTGGACGCCAATCGCAATTTTCCTGCGGACTGGGCGCCCGAGTGGGAACAGGCGGGGGCGGGTCCCTACCCACTTTCCGAGCCGGAGACCAGGGCGCTGGCCGACTTCATCATCGACCACCCCAACATCCACGGATCGCAGCACTTCCACACGTTCTCTGGCTGCATCCTGCGTCCGCCAACCTCGAAGCCCACGACCGACATGCCGCAGCTCGACCAGGCGATCTACCGCATCCTCGGGCAGATCGGTACCGAGGAGACCGGCTATCCCTGCATTGGTATTCATGATGACTTTGCCTATGACAAGAAGAAAGCCCTCAATGGCGGCCTGATCGACTGGGTCTTCGAGCAGCAGGGCATGATTCCGTTCGCCACCGAACTCTGGTCGCTGGCGGCCAAAGCCGGTGTCGAGGTGACCGACTTCATCGGCTTCTTCCGTGATCGCTCGGACGAGGTCGACGCGAAGATGCTGAAGGTGATTGACGACGAGGTTGGGGGGGAGGGATTCCGCGACTGGACCCCGTTCGAGCATCCCCAGCTGGGGCCGGTGGAAATCGGCGGCTGGTATGAAATGTTTACCTGGGCCAACCCACCGGGACCGCTGCTGGAAAGCGTTACAGCAGGCAATGCGCGGTTTGTGCTGCGGATGGCGCTGTCGGCACCCCTGCTGGCAATTCGTGATGTCGACGTCGAAGCGGTCGCGGACGGGGTTGCCAAGGTTTCGGTGACGGTGCAGAACGAGGGGTTCCTGCCAACCTACGTGACCGAAACGGCCAAGCGATCCAGCGTGATCAAGCCGGTGAAGGTTGCTATCGATCTGCCGGATGGAGCGGAACTGGTCGCGGGTGAGCCCGAGACCGAAATCGGGCACCTGACCGGTCGAGCAAACGCCAACGGCCAGCTTGTGTTTGGCTCGGGCGTCGCGCCGATGCTCGACCGGTCGCGTGTCAGCTGGGTGGTCAGGCATGCGGGGATAGACTCGCTGACGGTCAGCGCCGCCACTCCGAAGGCGGGCAAGGTGACGGTCGAGGTGCCACTGACGATCACGTAGCGGTGTCGGCCAGCGCCGGTGAGTCGCTGGATGAGATCTGCGCTCCTGGGGAAGGGCGGACGACAGCCGCTTGCTTCCCGCATGGATGCATGCGTCCTGACTTGCGGCAGGTCCGCCCGTACCCGGTGTCGCTGGAATTCATCGATTGGCTCACGTTCCAGATTGAGCACCTGAGAGACGAAGACCGGGAGAGGGCAGTTGTCCTCTCCCGGTCTGTTTAGCTCAGCAACATGCTCTGAAGATGCTGAGGGAAGTGGTGGTGGCTGATGACCTGTTGAGCCGACGAACCGACGCGGTCAGACTGCTCAGTTCCGCTGCAGGGAAATCATGAACGGTGACCGGTCGATCATGAAGATCGAGATCGGCAGCGTGATCAGCGGAGTGGCCAGCGCCCAGGCAATCGCCAGCCAGATCGCGCCCCACCACCAGCCGATGAGCACGACGTAGAGCAGGCGGACGATGAACGGGAACTGCGGGACGGCCGCGCGGGTGACGAAGATTTCGCCGTCGCGGTAGACGGTCTCGTACTCACCGCTGCGCGGACGGAGGGTCTGGGCCCACGGCACGCGATGCAGCACCCAGAGACCAAACGGGGCGAGCACGATTGTGACCATGAGCGCCCAGCCGACAATGATGAAAATGGCGGAGAGCCACCAGCCAACCAACAGGAACCAGATGATGCGAAGCGGCCAGCCGGGATCACTGGGGCGTTCGATGATGACGGGTTGGGATGATTGTTGCGTCATGGTGCCGGACCTCGAACGGGCGGAAAGATAACGTAGAGGAAAGACCCAACGCTAATCCTAGAATACCCCGCCAGGTCTTGCCTGACGGGGTATTCATCCACGGGCATGATGCTGAGGAGGTGCGATCAGGCGCTGCGCATGCGGAGGAGGTTGCTTATCCAGCGACCCTTCTGTGGCGTTTCCGTGGAGGTGTCGGTGGGAAGGTTGAGGGGAACGAACATCGGCTCGATGCTCGCACGTGTGGCCTCGTCGGCGGGCCGGGGCCAGGTAGAGGCTGGCTCGACAAGCGGTTGGCCACATTCGGCACAATACCGGTCAGTCGGCAGCGCCGTGGTGCCGCATTCGTGGCAGATACGATCGTTGCTCATGATCCCCATCCATGATCGTGCTTGCATCATACGTACAATCTATGCCGAATGATACTGGACGCGTAAAACAGAGGCAAATCCGGTCGTGATGGCCATCTGTTCCTGAAAATAGGTGTGGATACGGCGTGGTTATCGTATACCTGTCGCATGCAGGAAGAGGACGCGCACGATCACCCCGAGACCAACCTAGGAACCGGCCGCTCGCAGGCCCGGCCACTGGTGTTTGCCCTGGCGATCACCGGCACCTTCCTCGTCATCGAAGTGGTTGGAGGGCTGCTGACCAACTCGCTGGCGTTGCTGGCCGACGCCGGGCACATGGCAACCGATGTCGCTGCTTTGCTGCTGGCGCTTGGGGCGATCTGGCTGGCGCGGCGGCCAGCAACGCCGCAACGGTCATTCGGATACCTGCGGGCCGAAGTCCTTGCGGCCCTGCTCAACGCTGCCACGCTGGTTGCCATTTCCTTCTACATCTTCTGGGAGGCGTTCCAGCGGATCGGTGATCCTCCACATGTGGACTCCGGGCCGATGCTCGCAGTCGCCGTGGCGGGCTTGCTGGCGAACGTCGCCTCGGCGTGGGTGCTCTCGCGCGGTGGTGGCCATCAGCACAACCTCAACACGCGAGGCGCCTTCCTCCATGTCATGGGCGATCTGCTGGGGTCGGTTGGCGCCATTCTGGCCGCCGTGATCATGCTCATTACGGACTGGTACCTTGCCGATCCACTCCTGTCAGCCGGTATTGGCCTGCTCATCCTCTGGAGTTCGTGGCGCCTGTTGCAGGACGCGGTCGAGGTGCTGCTCGAAGCGACGCCGGCCAGCATCGATCCGCTGGCGGTGGCACGGGCCATGCGAGCCTGCCCGGGCGTGGTGGGCGTGCACGATCTCCACATCTGGACAGTGACCTCAGGGCTCGTGGCATTGAGCGGCCATGTCGAGGTGGCGGATATCGGCGAGTGGCCCGAGGTGATGACTTCCCTCACCGACCAGTTGCGGAGTGAATTCGGCATTGCCCATGTCACGTTGCAGCCCGAACTGGTGGTGGGCGGGAGTCAGCAGGCGCCTGACGACGCGATGGTTTGCTCGATCGACACGGAACATGGTCGGCAGGCGTGTCTCGTGGCGCTGGAAACAGCCCGTGGGGCCGGAGCCCATCACGGCCACACGCACTGACCCCCAGCGTGCTGGTCGCTTCGACTGGCAGCAGCACGCTGGGGGCATGGATCGGGTAAGGGCGATGGTTGTGTCCATCCTGGCACGGGTATAGCATCGGGACACAGTTCCCGATTGAAACCTCCCAACTCCCGGAGGGACGACCATGCCGGCTTCTCTCGACCCTGTCGCTCCTGACGAAGCGGCCCTTCAATGTGACCTGGTGATGAAGGGTGGCATCACGAGCGGGGTGGTCTATCCGCGGGCGATGGTGCGGGTGGCGCGTGATTACCGGATTCGCAGTATCGGGGGCACGTCGGTTGGGGCGATTGCCGCCGTGTTGACTGCGGCGGCGGAGTACTGGCGCCAGGCCAACCCGGGAAGTGAAGCGGTTGCCCGCCAGCAGCGGAAGATCGAGGAACTGGTCTCGCGGCTCGACACCACGGTGGATGGCGTAAATGGGTGGGATGAGCGCCAGCGCCCGGATATCCAGGCGGCAGAAGCCGATCTCCTGGCGGGCGGTGTCGATGCGCCAGGGTTTGGCGGGCTGTATGCCATTCCGCAGGACATTGGCAGCGACCTGGTCGGCAAATTCCAGCCCGAGCGGGACACGGCGGGTGCGTTCCGCTTCCTGATCGCGCTGCTGGAAGCCCGGACTCCGGTCACGCGCGTGACGACTGCCCTCGTCCGGCAGTTTCACTGGTGGCGAATCGCAAGCGCGATCGTGATCGGGCTCTTCACGCTGGCCTTCGTTCGTGACCCACTGCCGGTGGCGTGGCTGCTGGTCATCATGGCGGGTGCGGCGGTGGCGTACGTGGCCTGGCGGCGAATTCGTTCGCTGCGGGCCCCCGAGCCGACTCCCGACACGCCGGACGCTCCCAACGCCAAACGCCCATGGCGCTGGCCCGTCAAACCGCTCTGGCTCGCCGGCGGGCTTCTGGCGGCGCTGTGGTTGACCTATCTCCAGGTCGCGATCGGCCTGGGCGAGATTGGACGATGGGTGGGTACGCACCTGCCGCTCGTCATCGTCGGATTGATTCTTGCCTCGCTGGTCACCCAGGCGGATGTGCTTCGCGCCTGGCTCCTGGTGCGGTGGAGATCGCCGGACCCGGATGAGATGGGGCGGCGGCGTCACCTGCTGGATGTGGGGTTGCTGGCGACAGGTGTCGTGCTCGGCATGGTGCTGGTGGTTACCAACTGGCAGGCACTGGGCGAGGATCCGCACGTCACGGCAGTCGTGGTGTCCGGCATGGTGGTTGGCTGGGTGCTGGGTGGCGTGATGGGGCTGATCGCGAACTTCGGCTGGTCGATCCCGCGCAACGGGCTTGGGCTCTGCAGCGGCATGGGTGATGCCCGCGCCCTCACCCCCTGGCTGACCAGCAGGATCAATACGGTGGCTGGCCTCGCGCCCGACGCTCCACCGCTGACGTTCGGAAAGCTCGCGGGCCTGCCCCTGAATCGCCGCATCTCGCTCGAAGCAATCGCCACCGACCTCACCCGGGGCGTGCCGCTCGACCTGCCAGCGGCTCTCCACCGGTATCGCTTCCGGCCACGCGAGTTTCAGCGCCTCTTCCCCACGAGCGTGCTTTCCTGCCTGGGAGTTACCGAGGCGAACCTCGTCTCCGACGAACTCCTCCCCTTCCCGCCAGCGAAAGACATTCCCCTGGTCGTGGTCGCCCGCATAAGCATGAGCTTCCCGGTCCTGTTCAGTGCCGTGCCAGTCTACTTCCACGATGGTATATCCAGGCGCCCGCCCCTGCGGTGCCTGCTCTCCGATGGCGGCATCGTCTCCAACTTCCCGATCCACAAGTTCGACCGTTCGCTGCCGGGGTGGCCGACATTCGCGATCGACCTGATCGATGAGGTGAACCCGGCCCAGCAACTCCTTAGCCAGCAGATCTGGACCAATCCGATCCGTGTGACCCGCGACCCGGATATTGCGGAAGGTGTTGCCGCTCGACGGGCGACGGAGGCGATTCCCGACACGGACATCGATACCCTCCCGGAGGTGTTCTCGCGCCTTGTCAACACTGCCAGAGGCTGGATCGACAATTCCCAGAAGGGGCTCCCCGGCTATCGCGAGCGCATCGTTGGCATCCGCCTCTATCCAGGCGAGGGAGGATTGAATCTCGCGATGGGCGCTTCCACGATCGATCGGCTGGCCCATCGCGGCATGTATGGCATTCACACGTTGATCGGGCCATGGCATCCGGATCCTGCCCCTCAGCCCGATGAGACCGACGCCCAGCGCCTGGCCCGGTCCCAGTGGCACCAGCATCGCTGGCTACGCTACCGGATCATCATGCGATCGCTGGAGAACATCGGCCAGGAGTGGCAACGACGATACGCCGCCAATGCGGGTGGCAACGGTTCGCTTCCATCGATCGCGGATCTGGTGGATGACACGAGAGCAGGCGACAATGGCGCTCCGGCTGGCATGGCCTACGGATGGAAATTCGGGGTTAACGGGATGCAGGCGGCGGAGTTGACCGATCTGTTCAATGCCTTCGCGACGCGGGCGCCAGGGTTGCTGGACGACAACGGGAAGCCGGTGCCAGGCGTGTTCGACCAACCCGTTGCGCCGGAAGTCGAACCGAAATCCCTGATGATGCCGCCCTTTGAATGACGGAGCCACGATTGCCTGAGACAACCAGCGCCGCCGCACGCCGGGCCCAGCTGCTCGGCCTGCTGGGAGACCTGCCCGACCGCCAGGATGCACCGACCGCCACCACGGTCTCAATCACCGAACATGACGGATACCTGCTGGAGAGACTGACGCTCGATCTCAATGGTATCGAGCCGGTGCCGGCGTACTATGTGCGGCCCGTTGAGGTTGATGGTCCGGTGCCGGTCGTGCTCTACCACCATGCCCATGGCGGGGACTACGTGCTGGGCAAGGATGAATTGATCAACGGCAGGAGCGCGCTGCAGGATCCGCCGTGGGCAAGGGTGCTGACCGGGCTGGGGTTTGGGGCGCTCTGCATCGATACCTGGGCGTTCGGTGAACGGCGTGGTCGCAGTGAGGGCACCATTTTCCGGCAGATGTTGTGGGATGGTCAGGTGATGTGGGGCATGATGGTCTTCGATGCCCTGCGATCGGTTGACTACCTTGTCTCGCGGGATGATGTGGACTCCACCCGTATTGCGACACTCGGTCTTTCGATGGGCTCAACCCTGGCCTGGTGGTTGGCGGCCCTCGACGAGCGGCTCACGACCTGCGTCGACCTCTGCTGCCTGACCGAATTCGATGCGCTGGAAGCGATTGGCAACCTTGAGGGCCACGGAATCTACTACTACGTGCCTCGCCTGCGCCAGCATTTCACCGCTGGCCAGATCAATTCGCTGATTGCTCCACGTCCGCACCTTGCCCTCGCGGGCCGGTACGATCGCCTGACCCCACTCGCGGGCCTGGAGCGGATCGACGCCGAGCTACATGAGGTGTATGCGGCCGCTGGAGCGTCGGAAGCCTGGCGCCTGGAGACGTTTCCCTGTGGCCATCTCGAAACGTCTGCCATGCGGGCAGCAGCGATCGAGTGGCTGGTGCGATGGTGCTGACCACCTGGATGGTTACCTGTGGGAGCCCGGCGTACCCGGTCGATCGCCTACAATCGGCGGACATGCCGCAGCAGGGAGCAATGTTATGGCCGCCGATCCCCAGGATTTTCTCACCGGTCCGGGTATCACCCCGAAGCTGATCGAGGACGTAAGTCGGGCCTTCTTCGACCCCATGATTGGCGGCTGGCCCTTGATTCACTGGGAATGGGTCTTCTGCCTCGACCCCGCCAGTCTGGGGATCACCGTCACTGGTGAATGGCCCGATAGTCCAGACCGCCGGGTAGTTTTGCACACGGAGCGCACGTCGCGTGAACTCGACGAAGGCGTGCCGGCAGCGGACTGACCGGCAGTGTGCGGGCACGTCATATTCTCGTCATAGCCCAAGAGGTGGTCGCGGTTGGACGGATTGGCCGATCTTCTGCGGGATATTGGTGACGCCTGGCAACGCGACATCGTCGATCTGCACAAACAGCCGCAGGTAGTGCTGCTGGTGTCCTTTCTTGGCACCTTCGCCATCGTTCGGTTCATCACCCATTCGATCCGGAATCATCGATTCACGAAGATCTTTCGCAATGTGAGTGCAGGCGGTACCCATCTGCACCATCTGGTGCCGGGCATCATCCTGATGATGGTCAGTGGATACCTGCTGGTCGCGCTCCCGGCAGTGGAGTATCCAAAGGAGCCACTGGCGTTTTTCTTCGGTATCGGGATGGCGCTTACGCTCGACGAGTTTGCACTGTGGCTGCACCTGCAGGACGACTACTGGTCGAAGCAGGGCCGTCAAAGCGTTGATGCGGTAGTTTTTGCCACTACCATCCTGGCGCTGGGGTTGCTGGGGCTGAACTTCTGGATCGACGTGGCGCGCATCATTCTCCGATTTTTCTAGCAGGCTTCACTCTCACCCTTGTGCGGTCCATTAGCTGGCTCCGCTACGGAGTCGGCGCATCGCTCCTCCCGCTCTTGTCAGGTAAGAAGCGGGCGGTACTGGCGCGCGCACCTGCAAGAGCACAGGGATGGCGGTTGGTTGACGCTCCGGCGCTTCCGTGTGGAAGGGGGATATTTGCCCGTCCCAATTATTTGTCCAGGAATCCCATGCCTACTCCACTTTCATCTGTCCTCCCATATGCTCGAATCAATGGGAATTCTCAAACCCCATAGGTTGCGCCTGGCTCGGCACTGGCCGGGTGAGGTCATGCAGGAGAGGGAATAGTGACTCGATCATTTTTCCGCATGGTGGGTTTGATACTGACACTGCTTGGGAGCCTGGTTGTGGCTCCTGGCGGTGTGGCAGCTCAGGAGGATGGCACTCCACAAGCACCCGTGCCGATCGCGATCGCCGCCGAGGAGGAGATGACCAGTGTCCTGGTGGATGCTGCGACCTGCGACGCCGAGGAATGTCCGCCGTACACCGACTTCCTTGCCAGTTTCGAGATTTCGGCCGTGCAAACCTCCACGGGGGGAGTGATTGATACCTGCACGACAGGAACTGATGGCTCGACCTGTGAATTGTTGATCCCAACCGGGCTCGTCAATTACCACCTTGAATGGCAGGATGCGGCCGTGCCAACGGGGTTTACTTACAGTCGAGTCGACATCAGTGACGGGCGCACCGGGCCGCCAGTTCATACCATTGTCTTCGTGCCCGAGGGTCAAGAGCGCACCACGATCATCGTCGACGCAGCGACCTGCGACGCCGAGGAATGCCCCCCGTACACCAATTTCCTGGCGAGCTTTGAGATCTCGGCAGTGCAGACATCGACCGGTGGGGTGATCGACACCTGTACAACCGGAGCCGACGGTTCATCGTGTGAACTCTCGATTCCGACTGGTCTCGTCAATTTCCACCTCGAGTGGAGTGACGCTGCCGTTCCAGCGGGGTATGCATACAGTCGGATTGATGTAAGTGATGGCCACACCGGGCCAATCGTGCGAACTATCGTATTCGTGCCCGAAAGCCCGGAGCGGACCACGATCATCGTCGACGCAGCCACCTGCGATGTTGACGTGTGCCCGCCATATTCGGAGTTCCTGGCGTCTTTCGACATATCGGCGGTGCAGACCTCGACCGGAGGGGTGATCGATATCTGTACGACCGGAGTTGACGGGTCGACGTGCGAGTTGTCAATTCCGACCGGGCTGGTGAATTACCACCTCGCATGGGAGGATGCGCAGGTTCCGGCTGGATATGCATTCAGCCGCATCGATACCAGCGATGGCAATACTGGACCCCGCGTGCGAACCATCGTCTTCGCGCCAGAGGGCCCGTCACGGACATCAGTATTCGTCGATGCTGCCACGTGCGACGCTGAGGAATGTCCGCCCTACACGGATTTCCTCGTCAACTTTGAAATCTCCGCGGTGCAAACCTCCACTGGTGGAGTGATCGATACCTGCACCACGGGCGCCAATGGCTCGACCTGTGAGTTGTCGATCCCGACTGGCCTCGTCAACTACCATCTCGAGTGGAATGACGACCACGTCCCGGCCGGATACGCGTTCAGTCGGATCAATATCAGCGATGGCCATACCGGACCGCGCGTGCACACGATCGTCTTCGTGCCAGGCGAACTCATTCTGGTTCAGGCCGCTACCTGCACTACGGCCAACTGCCCGCCGTATGCTGACGTGCTCCCGAACTTCCTCATCTCGGTCTACGACGCTGAGACGGATGCCTTCCTGGATTCCTGCTCTACAGACCCTGCTTCCCAGGGAACTGTTTGCCAGCTCTGGATTCCGGCGACCGTCGCTGACTATTACCTGAGTTACGACGATAGCCAGGTGCCTTCGGGCTTCCGCTTCGACCGCGTCGACGTCAGCGATGGCGAAATGTCGCCGCCCGTGCACACACTGGTCTTCGTGCCGGATGGCGGTCCGACTGTCACTCCCGACCCGACCGTCACTCCCCATCCGACCACACCAGCGCCGACTGCACCGGCCACGTCGGCTGCGATCTCCGGACTGCCATCCACAGGAGCCACACCTTCTGCCGGGAACAGTTCCGCCGCCTTGCTCCTCGCCGTCGGAGGCCTGCTGCTGGCCGGAGCGATTGCCGTGGGAGCGAAGCGCCAGCGACTCTCCTGACTACCCGCTAACCGCGTGGCAGAACTGACGCGGCAGAGCGACATTTGATCATGCCAACGCCCCGAATGGACGTATTCCATTCGGGGCGTTGGCGTTTCAGCGGGCGAGGGAGAACCACGCTGTAGCCCAATGACGCTAGGTGTCACCGGGTTGGTCCGAGGACTGATCACCACTTCAAACATTCCAGGTGAGATCGTTCTCGCGCTCCACTTCTGGCCTGCTCTCCCTCGATCATGGCCGAGCTATCCAGGCCGACGGGGTTGGGAGACGCTTAAGGCCGTCAGCGCATAGCCTTCATCCGAGACAGATTCCATTCGGCCACTCGGCCGAACGCCACTTTCGGCTCCCAGAAGCCAGTTGTTTCGTACGGGTGGTCGTGGTCCTCCCCCCACGTCGAGACGATCCCGTAGCCGGTCAGATCGTAGTCGTAGCGTGGGTCGTTGCTGCGCGGTGAGCCGGTGGTGATGAACTCATAGAGGTAGGCCCGTTCCGCCTGCGACCGTTCGATGAACTCCAGGGATTCGATGATCAGGCGAGCCTGTTGGTCCTCGTCACGAATGACACCGTTGATGATTTCTGGTGGATCGACGCTGTAGTCGACCACATCCCATGCCATCCCGCCCTCGGCTGGTGCCCCGCGCGATGGCGTACCGCCAAACTCCTTTACCCAAACCGGCTTTCCACTCGCGGCCAGCATGTCGATGGTGTCCACATAGGTGGCTCTGGTTTCCGCACTCAGGTAATGATCGATCCCGATGATGTCGAACGGCTCCCAGGTAAATGTCATGTCCGGCGTATCCGAGTAGCTGATCGGGCCGCCAAAGTGGACACGCGCCGTTTCGGCGAGACCATTGAGCATCGCCGTGAACCGCAGGATGATGTCGTTCCAGTCCAGATCGGACGCCGATAACGAAGCCACCTTTTCGAAGAAATCGTCTCCGTCGATCAGTCCATCAGCGAAGAGCAGGTATTCGCATCCCACGTCCAGCACGATCGGCACGCCGTCCTGCCGCACACGCTCCGCCTCGATCGCCACTGCGGCCAGTCGCTCGTTCATCTCGTCTTCCGGCAGGAAGTTAAGGCGTGTTTGCAGGTGGATGTCGAAATCCAGGTTGGCGGCAGTCTCCAGACCAGCCACAAGTTGGTCGGGATCGGACCCGTAGAGATCGACGAATTGACAATGCAACCGGTCGCGAATGGCGGTGAGTTCATCGCGGTAGAACGCTTCGTGCGAGGCCGGACGGGTGAGCTCGTTGCGGGACAGTTCGGCACCGAGATCGTACTTGATTCCGCAGGTGCCTACCCCACCGAGGGGCGCGACTGGTGAGGCTGCCGGCGTCGACGCCAGGGCGGGCATGGTCGAGAGTGCGCTGGCGGCGGATCCGACGAGGAGATTTCGGCGAGTGGTCGTCAACATGGCACGCTCCCTGTATGGACAGCACACCGGCCATCCTCCATCGGGATCAGGAATCCGGTGCGATGCTGAATGCTGCTGACCTCGATGATATTTCCTTATCGTCACAGGAATGTCACGGGACAGCAGATGTTACCGACATGGCGTTTTGAGGCACGAAACTGCCGACAGGTTGCTGCATTCCAAAGTGGCTCACGGTGGAAGATGCAGGCAAGGCCGATCTCGATTTTTCGACGGTGCTGGCAAGCGGACACTGGCACGACGTGAGGATGAATCCGTGGTGGGGCTAGGACCCTGGATACCGGAAGTTTCCCGAGTCCAAATCCGGTCTGGTGCATGAGGCATGGTGCAGATCTTGGTCCTGACCTGCACCATGCCGGAATCGGGCAGGGTTCTTGTGATCCGGCCGCACCCTCAGGACTGGCTGAACGTAAACTCGAACGAGCATGAGTCCTATGAAGAGTTACGATGAGGGATTCAGCGATGTAACCAGCCTGACCTTGAGCGTATGGCGTGGGTTCCAGCTTCGGCTTGCTAGTCCTCGGTTACCGGGAACTGGCCGATACGCAGGTTGGTGGCGCCATATGGAATCAGCCTCACGGTCACGTCTTCGCCTGCCTCGGCCACCGGTGACACTGGCAGGGGACCAGCCGCATTCCGCACCAGACTCCAACTCGGCACGAGCCTGCCAGGCAGTTCGCACGTCAATGGCGGATTGTCCGGTGTGAACGGCACTTCACCCGGTCCCGTCACATTACAGGTAATGTCGGCTGCCTGCTCCATTGGGTCGACCAGGGCGACGTTCCATGGGGTGGTCGGATAGATCTCGTAGTCGTCGTGGGGAGCCTCGCCGCGCAGGTAGCGCCAGTCTTCACCAATTGGCATCGCCAGCAGCAGAGGGCCGCGATAGAGACTGACGCTGCCGCTGTCCCGCTTCACCACCCGCACCGGCATCGGCAGTTCGAGGGTGAGCCTGGTGCTTCCCTGCCATTCGCGTATGACCCGGTGCCAGGTCCCTGGCTTTGCGGCCTCGTTTGCTCCTGCCACGGCGACAGTAGCGCCATTGGCCCAGTCGGGAATCCGGAGATCGAGTGGAAACGTGACCGGCTCGTCTACCCCGATCTCGATCGTCACCGTACCGGCGAAGGGATAGATGCCACTGACCGTTACCCTGGTTGCGACGCCGTTTACATTGGTCGCGACTTCCGCCGGAGCGTAGCTGACCGCAGCGAGTCCGTCAGTGTCACCGGTGCGGAACCACTGATGGGCGGCGAACTTTGGCCAACCCTGGTGCATGTTGGCAGTGCAGCACCCGAAGTGGGGTTCCAATCCGAAGACGTTTGCATCTGGTCCGTTCGACGTATAGATGCGATCGTCGGCAACCTTGCTGACGACCTGGTTGACCTGCTGGACGTACTGGTGCTGCCACATCGAGGGCGAGAACGTGGCGGGCAGGGCATTGTAGGCCAGGGTTTCGAGCCGGTCTCCCAGCCAGGTGTCGCCAACCACCGGCAGCAAGGTTTCCAGCGAGTACATGTACTCCACCACCGCGCAGAGTTCGGTGCCCTGGGAAGGGCTTCGGCCGGCGAGGTGCTCGTCGCCGCTGAATGCGCCATTCGCTTGCCCGTGATAGCGGTCCAGCGTCTCGATTCCTCCCCGGATCCCGTCGCGTTGTCGCGGATCGGCCGACTGCCGATACCAGATTCCAGCGGCCTTGAGCCCCATTGCGTTGTTGACCACGTGGGTACTCAGGTCGCGCTCTTCGGGAAGGCAGCGATCACGCACCTGTGGATTGGCGTGACTTGCCCGCCAGTCGTATCCCTGACCCTGGAAGGTGGCTGCGAGGTCCAGTAACCAGTCGTCTTCCGTCCGGTCGTAGAGCCAGAAGATCGAAACCAGCAGGTCGGCCCACCGATAGCGCGCCCATGAGCGCAGCGCATGATCCGGCGCCAGGGCGGCAAGCCGCTGGAGAAAGCGGTCGATGGCCGGAATGATGCGCTCGTCGCCGGTGGCTTCCTGCCACTGGGTCAGGGCCTTGAGGAGCACAAAGCGCGGCCAGGGGTCGTAGGTATGGCTGAGATCGACCGTGCCCTTGCCGGTAATGCGAGGATCGGCTTCGGTGCCGAACCAGCCATCAGGTTGCTGGCGGGCGAGGATCTCGTCGACCCAGAAGCGAACGCGCGCGAGCAGCCTCTCATCGTCCAGGAGCACGGCCAACGGAATTGCACCGTCAAGCCAGTAGGGCCCGCGCTCCCAACCGGCGGCATCTCCACCGATCCATGCGGAGCGGGCTACGTCTGGCCAGAATTCCTCCAGATGGCCGGTCAGACCGTCGCGCTGGATCTGAAGCTGGCGACGCAGCCAGCCGGACGGTTTCACACTGCCAAGCGGCAATGGATGCAGAACGAGCGGGAGCAGGCTGGACATCACCAGGGCGTCAGACATCGTATGGGTCCTCTATACGCAAACGTGAAGCTGGTGCGATGTGGGCAAGGCTAGCCCGGCGGTGTCACGGTATCCGGTAGCCTCGCTTGTGACAATCGCCGGAGGATTCGGTGATCACGGCTTTTCGGCTAAGATGGGAGCACATCGGCTCGGGGCGGCTACACGCAATTGACATGAAGGAAGCGGCATCGATGAAGTGGGTTCGTCAGGCATGCCTGGCTCTGATGCTGGTTGTCCTGCTGGGGGCCGAATGCCTGGCTCTGGTGACGGCTCAGGACTCGTCACCGGTGGCATCACCACCCGCAGGCACCCCGATTGCGTCACCAGTAGCGTCCCCCGTTGCGCAGACCGACGAGACCGCGCGCGATCCCAATGTATCGGAAGCCGAACAGGCCCTCGCCGACAAGTGGGTACCAGTGGCGCGCCTGCGGGCGCAGCCGCAAGCCTGCTCCACCGAGGGTGAGCCCTACATCCCAATCTCGGTCGATATCACGCTGAACAACCCCGATGTCCTGCTGCGGAAGCGGATTCCCGGAGGTCCGGTCGCCGATGACCCCATCATCATGCGAGGACCATCTGCCGCCGATCTGGTCGGCCTCGACAGCACTTACTATCTCGACCTGCCGGGCGACTCACTCGACCCTGGATGCACCTACGAAACCTGGTCTCGGCAGCGAATCGAAGAACTGGGCCTGACCCCGTCGGTGTATGCCCGCATTGCGACCGAGCCCGGCCGGCCGGGCAAGCTGGCCATTCAGTACTGGTTCTATTACGCCTTCGATTCGTTCAACAACAGCCACGAATCGGACTGGGAAATGATCCAGCTCACCTTCGACGCCGATACGGCTGAGGAAGCCCTGGCGCTGGAGTCCCCGTCGCTGCTCTCGTTCGCCCAGCACAGCGGTGGCGAAAATGCCGAGTGGGGCGACGCGAACGTGGTGTTCTCCGATGATGGCCGTGTCGTCTCGTTCCCGGCCCAGGGTTCACACGCATCCTACTTCGATTCCGCGATCTGGCTTGCGTGGGGTGAAAACGGCGCTGGCTTCGGCTGCGACCAATCGCAGGTAGAACTTGTTGAAGTTCCTCTCAAGGCCATCGTGGTGCCAAACGTCGTCGATATCGACGGCGAGTTCGCCTGGACCCTGTTCCAGGGCCGGTGGGGCGAATACCACCCCTGGCAGTTCAACGCTCCGGTCAGCCCCAATACCGGCCGCAAATGGCTCGAGCCGATTTCATGGACCGACAACCTGCGGTCCGTGAGCTATGCCGTTCCTCACCACAATACGTTCGGGGTGGGGCCCGGCGAATTCTTCTGCACCGCCTCGACCTATGGTGGTGACCTGGCCAAGCGAATCCAGTTGTCACCGCAACTGATCGGCGCGGCGCTCCTGGCAGTCTTTGCCGCCATCCTGTTTGCGAGCTTTCTCACCTGGCGCTTCATCAGGCAGGCGGCAGGCATCTACGTGCGGCACTGGCGCCAATTCCTGCCGACCTCGGTGGTGGTGCTCGGCATTGCCGCGTTGGCGGCCTGGCTGCGGGACTTCGGGATCCAGACCCTGATCGGTGACTGGCTGGAACTGGATCGGGAAACCGAAGCCTCGATCAGTGGGTTCTTTACGCGTGGTGGCATCAGTGCGGTGCTGTTCTACCTGCTGATGATTCTGGCAGTTCCGTGGATCATCGCGATGACCAATGCCGTTCTGCATGACGAGCCGGTCAGCCTCGTCGCCACGTTGCAGCACGCCATCCGGAAGATTCCAACGGTTGCCGGGGCGCTGGTCCTGAACACCATTCTGGTCACGCTGATGCTCCTGAGCCTGGTGTTGATTCCCTTCGGTATCTACCGGCAGGTCCAGTGGTTCTATACGCCGCACGCAATCATGCTCGATGGGGCAGGCATTCGCTCGGCCCGCCATGTTAGCCGCAATGCGATCAAGGGTGACTGGGTGCGGACATTCGGGATGTCTGCGGTCATTTCCATCATGAGTGGAATACCTGGCCCGCTCATTGGCCTTGGCCTGGTGTTGACCAATCGGGTTTCCCTACAGATGGCCGGGCTGGTGTCCAGCATCGTTTTTGCCATCGTCTATACGATTGCCATCATCGCCTCGACGATCTATTACCGGTGGCGGCAGGAGGATCAGGCCGAGCGTCTTGCCCAGGGGCTCACCGCGACGGAGGGCGAGCACTTCCGCCGGCGCCTCCGGTTCTGGGAAGAGTATGAATCCGAAAACCCCGCTTCGCCGCCGACCTCAAATCCCCGGCCCGAACCCGCCTGATCGATTGCCAGTCACCTGATCCGAGATCGGCCTGGCCTGTCGCCTGAGAGAGGGCTTGCGCCAATCGGCAGGGCGGACGACAGCCGCTTGC
>JAEZJB010000358.1 GCA_023415845.1 Chloroflexota bacterium
TGACGTTCACCGGAGCGGCGGCGGTCACAATCGTCCTGGGGATCGCGGTCAAGACCGAGTCGCACCTGATGAACGGCCGGGATGCGATCGCCTCCCATCTCGACGCGGTGCCGACGCAGTTCGAGCGACTGCTCGAATCCCATCTATTCGAGCACCTGCCAGCGATGGAACGGGTCAGCCTCGCGCTACCGACGCCGGACGACGCCGTGGACCTGCCACTGAGATCTCGCGTGGAGCGCCTGCGGGCAGGACAGGACGATCCGGGCCTGGCGGCACTTTGGTTCCACTACGGCCGTTACCTGCTGTTCGCGTCATCGAGGCGGTGCCATGAGCCGGCCAACCTGCAGGGAATCTGGAGCCAGGAACTGAACCCGGCATGGCAGGCTGACTTCCACCTGAACATCAATCTGCAGATGAACTACTGGCCAGCCGAAGTGGCAAACCTTCCCGAATGCCTGCCGCCATTCTTCGCCTTCGTGGAGCGGTTCAAGGACTCGGCGAGGAAGTCCGCGAAACGTCTGTACGGCGCCTCCGGGGTGCTGATGCCTCATGCAACGGACGCCTGGGGGCGAGCAACTCCCGAAGCGCCGGTTTGTGACGTGTGGCAGGGCGCGGCGTCGTGGCTGGGCCAGCATCTCTGGTGGCACTGGACCTATTCGCAGGATGAGGAGTTCCTGGCGGGGACCGCGTATCCCTGGCTCAAGGAGTGCGCGGCGTTCTGGGTGGATTTCCTCGTGCCGGAGCAGCGAGCCGATCATCCCCTCGCCGGCCGGCTGGTTTCCGTGCCCTCGAACTCTCCGGAAAACTCCTACTGGTGGGAGGGACACAAACTTCGCTACGGCATTGGGGCAACGATGGACCTGATGCTGGCGCGGGAGACCCTGGAGAACTGCCTGGCGGCGAGCGAGCTCCTCGGTGTCGACGAGGAACTGCGTGCGACCTGGCAGCAAACGCTGGAGACCCTGGCTCCGCTTCAGATTGGCAAGCACGGCCAGCTGCAGGAATACGTTGATGACTGGGACGAGCCCGAACCGTCGCACCGTCATGTTTCGCACCTCTACGGCGTGTTCCCGGGAGATGGACTTACAAGGGACGGCACGCCGGAACTGTTCAATGCGGCGCGGGTTTCACTCGAACGCCGGCTCGAGCATGGTGGTGGCCACACCGGATGGAGCCGGTCGTGGGTGGCGGCGCTGTGGGCACGGTTCGGCGATGGTGACGAGGCAGCACATCACGTCAATGAGCTGATCCGGCAATTCGCGACCGACGCGCTGCTCGACCTACATCCGCCGAGAATCTTCCAGATCGACGGTAACCTGGGTGGGACCGCTGCGGTAGCCGAAATGCTGTTGCAGTCCCACCGCGACCGGATCGTGCTGCTTCCGGCGTTGCCGGCGTCCTGGCCTGATGGTTCGGTGCGGGGTTTGCGAGCACGTGGAGACAAGACGCTCTCGATCGCCTGGAACGATGGTGTCATGACCTGGGGCCAGATCGTCTCGAAGAACGAGGCGCCGATCCGGCTGCAGCCGCCCGCCGGGATCACGCTCAGAATTTCGGTGATGGCCGGAGCGCGCGACGGCGCCGTCATCTCGCCCGAGCAGGTCGATGGCGTACTGACGTGGACGCCGGTTCCTGGCGACATTTACGAGTTGCGGCCCATGCCGTGAGTTCCATGTGGGTGGTGAGCGGGCAAGGGGTGCGTCCCTGCCCGCTCGGTAGACACGAGATTAGGCTTGAACGGTAATCTCCCAGGTACCAGAGCCAGCAGAGAAGACGACGATACCGTCGGGTGAGGAAGCGTCCGATTCGAGTCCGTCGGCAGTCACGGTGGCACCCGATGGGACCGCGACGACCAGTTCGGCCTTCGCATTGGGAGGCACGGTAAAGGTGTAGGAAGTGGTGCCGGCATCGCGCTGCCAACGGCTGCGGATCGTTCCGGAGATCGAGTCGTAGGATCCTTCTGCCCATTGCAGGGACGGATCGGTGACGGGCGCGAGTCGCAACTGGCTGTGGCCGACCGTGCCAGGTTGCTGATCGATGCCGAGCACCGTGCGGCGCATCCACTCGCCGACCGAACCGAGCGAATAGTGATTGAAGGAATTCATGCCGGGATCCTGGAACCCCTTGTCCTCGGTCCAGCCGTCCCATCGCTCCCAGATGGTGGTTGCGCCGTGGAGGATGGAGTATTTCCAGCTGGGGAAGGTCTCCTGGTGCAATAGTTGATACGCGACATCGGGCCGGCCATTCTCGGTGAGGACGTGGCAGAGATAACTGACTCCCACAAATCCGGTGGAGAGGTGCCCACCCTTTTGCTCGATGTCCGCGACCAGTAACTCAGTGACGCGAACCGCATCTGCTCCCGTGAGCAGGCCGAAATGCAGCGCCAGACAGTAGGTCGTTTGGGTATCACCAGTTAGTGATCCATCGGGATTGAGATATGCATCCCTGAACGCCTGCCCTATTCGGTCAAAAAGCCGCTCGAAACGCGCAGCCTCATCGGATCGACCAATTGCGCCAGCCATCGCGGCCATGAGCCGGGCGTCATACGCCCAGTACGCGGTGCCAATCAGTTCCTTTGGAGTATCGGCGCCAATCGAGAGCCAGTCGCCAAAATCATTCCCTCGATCGTGGCGCCAGAGATAATTGGGATTGTTATGCTCCAGCCAATCCATCCAGCGGGTCATCGCTGGCCAGTGCTGATCGATGAGGGCCGTGTCGCCATAGGTCTGCCAGATGGTCCATGGCACGATCACTCCGGCGTCGGCCCAGGCGGGCGCGCCAGCGGCGAGGTCGACAGCACGGGGGGCCACATCCGGGAACGCACCGTCCTCCCGTTGGGCATCGACCACGTCCTGCATCCACTTCGTAAAGAAGGCGGCAAGGTCCATATTGCCGACGGCGGTGCCAACGAAGACCTGGGCGTCGCCGAGCCACCCCAACCGCTCGTCTCGCTGAGGACAGTCGGTGGGAATACTGAGGAAGTTGCCGCGTTGGCCGCGAATGATGTTGTCATGCAGCGTATTGACCAGCGAATCAGAGCAGGCAAAGGTGCCGACGGGTACCGTGTCCGACCCGACAAAGCGCCCGATGATCGTTTTCGGCCCTGGAGGCTCGGGCAAGCCGGTGACCTCTACATACCGGAACCCGTGCCAGGTGAATGACGGCTCCCAGGATTCGCCTTCAGGGTCGCCGCGGAGAATCACTGTGTCGGTGGCGCGAGCCGAGCGGAGGTTGGGCGTATAAAGGGTGCCATCTGGTTGGAGGATTTCGGCATATCGCAACGTGATGCGCGTGCCGGCCTCGCCACGAGTAGTGAGGCGGACCCAGCCCGCGATATTGACACCCAGATCGACGATCCATGTCCCTGGCTGGATCTCGCGAACGTCGACGGGCGTGATTTCCTCCATGGCCCTGACCGGCTCACTGCGATCAGCCACAAGCGATATGGCATTGACGGCGCTGTCCTGCACTCCCTGGCAGTCGCCGGTGTCGACGCCGGGAGTGGACCAGTCGCTTGCCAGGCGAGCATCGAACCATTCGCCCATGATGAAATCGGAATAGCGAATGGGACCCGTCGTTCCCTCCCAGGAACGATCCGTGACAACGACCTCCCGCCTCCCGTCGGCGTAGTCGATATGGAGCTGCATGAGCAGTTGGGGCGTGGTGCCGTAATGGCGGCACAGTCCCTGCCAACCGACGTAGCCAGCAAACCAGCCCGTGCCAAGTTCGGCACCGACGACGTTGGCACCCTGCTGAATTGCGGAGGACACATCGAAGGTCTGGTACTGGATGCGGGCGTTGTAATCAGTCCAGCCGGGGGCCAACTGCTGGTCACCAACGCGCTGGCCGTTGAGGCGGGGCAGGTAGACACCGCGAGCGGTGGCGTAGAGCGTCGCCCGCTCAACCTCGCCATCGACGGTGAAGGTCCGACGCAGAATCGAGGCCGGCAACAGGGCGTCGAGCTCCCTGGCCTCCGGGAGGGAGGCGTCAGGCACGAGGCCCGGCAAGGCAACCCAACGCCCCTGCCAGTCGGTGGAACGGAGCAGTCCCATTTCCCACGTTGAGGTGGCGCGAGCAGACACCCCATCGGTGTCAGTCACCTCGACTGACCAGACAACCTGTTGCCGCGAGACCAGAGGTAGCCCGGCGTATTCAACCTGGGCCACCTGCGAGCTTTCGACAACGCCGGAATCCCAGAGATCGGCCGCACCATCCATCAGGAGTGCCGAAGATGATGCGACCTGTACGCGCCATGATTGCTGCATGACATTGCGGCGACCGGACTCCAGACGCCATGACAGACGGGGCGAGGGCGTATCGATACCGAGAGGTGAACGGAGATAGTTGACGCGCAGGTCTGAAATCACCAGGTCGTTTGCCACCACTGAGGCCTCCTCGACTAGTACGTCGCCACCGGTGTAGATGTGCATTCACCCCGGATCGAGCTTGAGTATGAGGTGGCCATTCTCGCTCGCGTGAGACATCCGTCAACAGCCTGGTGAAGGAACCTCCCGGCAAGCGCTATTGCCCTGTCCAGATTGCAGGTAGATCCGGGACGGAGGCGATCAGGAGTTGGCACCAACCAACGGAGGTGACAACAGCCGCATGCTCATCAAATGGACACATGCGTCCTCAATCGACGCGGGTCCGCATGTGCGTGGTGCCGAGAAGGTTCATGACCTGACCCGAGCTCCAGGCCAGATCGCCGGTTGCGCCCGGCGAGATTCGTCACCAAACGTGTACATCACGCCTTATCGAGGATTTCGAGCATTGGCACGAGCGCTTCAATCCCCGCGACGGTGCAGGGATCAGGGTAAATCTGGACCGTGGAAATCCCGAGATCGGCGTAGGCCAGCATCTCGTCCGCAAGCTCCTGTGGTGTTCCCGTCAACGAGGGAACCAGCTGGCCGGGTCGGCCATAGGCACCCGGGAAATCGACCATGACGGCCACAGTGCGTTCCAGTGAGGCTGGATCGCGCCCGACATCCTCACAGGCGGCGTCGAGTTGCTCGAGGAGGGGCCCGACGCCCGAAGCGCGGTTTCCGGTGTGCTGCGCCCAGACGTTCCAGATATCGGCATGCTCCGCAATCAAACGCGTCATCTTCGGGGCGCCGAACGTTCCAACCATGATTGGCATCCCATTTGGTCGGGGACCCCTGGGCCGAAGTTCGCAGTGACTGGCCTCGTACCAGCGCCCGTGAAAATCGACCTCGCCTTCGCGGATGAGCTTCCGGATGATGGTGAAGGCCTCCTCAAAGCGTCCAAATCGGTGATCGAAGGGGAAACCGAAGGCCTCATACTCGGGCTCGGCCCAGCCTGAGCCGAGGCCGAGGATCACGCGGCCACCGGAAATCTCATCCACCGTTTCCGCGATCTTGGCCGTCAGGGCCGGATTTCGATAGGCGGTGCAGGAAACGAACGGCGCGAGCTCGATACGGTCGGTGATGGCGGCAAAGGCAGCCAGCATCGACCAGGCCTCCCAGGCTCCCTGTGATTCGTGACCTTCGACTTTCATCAGCAGGTGATCGGCAAACCAGAGTGAATCAAAGCCGTTGTCCTCGATCGCACGTGCCATCGCCACAAAATCGGTCCAGCCAGCGGTGGCTCCGGCCATCTCCCGTTCTGACTCAGGCAACATGATCCCTATCTTGATCGGACGCATTCAGTGTTCCCTTCGTTCGAGAGACGGACGCGGCAACCGTCACCACGGCAGATAGGACGGTCAAATTTCCCTGGCAAGCAATCGGTCAGTGTTGCCTCGCATCGCGATCGGCCCCACTGACCGGCACCTGCTCGGGGCTGCCATCGTCCCAGTCGGCGATATCGAGGCTCAACATTTCGCGGGCGACTTCGAGGTCAATCAGACTCCCACGGTGAAGCCGCTCGTACAGTTCGTCCAACTTGGCGGAAAGCATCGGGATGTCATGCGTCTCCACCTTCTCGAGGGTGGGGCGAGCTGAGGCGATGTTGCGATTGGCCAGCCTGGAATAATCAGCAAGGATCGAACTCGCCGGGGCCAGATACCGGTGCAGGAAGTCGTCCGCAAGTGCCGCTTCATCCGGCGTTTCGTCGATGACCGCCAGGACCTGGTCGGCGGAAGCACACAGGGCGAGTGCCTCCTGACGCACCTCCAGATTGGGAATGCGACGCGATGACCGGCGCATGGAATCGATCAACGTAGCTGACTCGAGGACAACATCACCTGCCGGGATGGTGCGGGCACCGACCACATTGGCTGAAGCCTGGTTAAGATTCTGGAACGTCGTCTCGACCCGCTGCTGACTGAAAACCTGCTCGCTCAATACCACCCACCCATGGATACCGAGACCGATTCCCCAGGCGATTGCCGGGAAAAAGAACCACCACCCAGGACCTGTGAAAAGGTCGATCAAGAACAGGCCGAGGATGACAATAATGAAAACGCCAAGATGAATCGAGAATGCCTGCAGATCCTCCGCGCGTTTGCGGGCAGCTTCGCGAGTTGGGTCGGACACGTCGGTCAATTCTTCAGGCATGACGATTTCCCGGATTGGTTCGATGCTTGCTGATCTTCATGGTACTCCGTGAAACGGGCAGGGCAAGACTGGATGGTGCTGCTGCCGTCACGCATCGCTCTCGCCTTGCTCCCATCCCGTCGCTGTCGCCCACTGTTCGGCAGCCTGCATGATCAGGTCACAGACTGGATCCTTCACGTCGTAGTAGGCGTCGGGGTCAGTCGGATGGAGCCTGGCGAGCGCAACCTTGATCTGCGCATAGGCCATGGCCGCAGCCGGGTTGTGTCGCAGGTAATCACGAAAGAGGAGAGGATAACGCTGGTTCGGATTCCCCTGCTGGCGAACGTGAAGATGCGTCGGGCGTTGGTGGTCGGGCGCACGGAAATAGCGCTTGAGCCAGCGAGATGAACTCCCGTCGTCTCCCGGTGGCACGTGATCCTGCACGATGTCCTGCCGAAGCGAGTACCCGAGCGGGGCGAGGGCGGCCACGAGAGGTTCAGCTTCGAGCGACGTGACCGTGACCTGGATATCGATGATGTCCTTGGCCGGGAGACCGGGCACGGACGTTGACCCAATGTGATCGATACGAAGCGCCAGAGGACCCAACGCCTGTCTCAGATCCCGTGCCAGCGTCATGAAGTCGGAGGGCCAATTCTCGGATGACGGAGAGATTTCGATGCGTGTACCCGTCATGTGAAACTTCCGGGGACAACTTCCTGGACGCCGAGGATGCGCGCGTGTTGGGCGAGGGCCTCCCGCACATGGAAATCCCAGTAGTCCCAGGTGTGGGCCCCTGGATGCTCGGCGTAGTGGTGCTCCAACCCGATAGAGGTCAGGTAGGCATCGAACTTGCGGTTGTCTTCGATCAACTCATCGTCGACGCCGCAGTCGAACGAAATGGCCGGAAGCGGCCCGGATGATGCCCTCAGACGGTCGGCCTGAACGTAGACGCTGGCATCAGCGAGGGCATCAGCGACAAAACCGCCTTCGGCCACCCGATCGGCAATGAGGAACGCGGACGAGTGGGACCAGATCGAGGCAAAGACGTCCGGATACTTGAGACCGAGCCGCATCGCTCCGTAGCCACCCATCGACAGGCCACCGATACCCCAGGGGCCGGCTGTCACGTTGAAGTGCCGCCGGAGGTGATCCCTGATGTCGGTCATGATCAGGTCTTCGTAGCGATGCTGATGGAGCCGGTCCCCTGAATCCCAGTTGAGGTAGGCATCGGTTCCGGTGCCGGGCATGACGATGGCCAGCGGGTAGTGGCGGACGTGCATGACCAGCATCGACTTATCGATCCAGGCACGATGGCTATCGCCCAGACCATGCAACTGGAAGACAACCGGATACGGGGCGTCGCCCGATTCAGGAAGAATGAGACTGTAGAAGACATCGTGATTTAGCGCCTCGCTCCGAAACTGCACGTCGACTACCGCCATGGGTCCTGCCTCTCCTGCATTTGGCTCGTAAACACCTCATCACATCGTCGCATGACCAACGACGATTCGCCAACGAGCGTATTCCGGAACGTGGGCGAGGCGGCACAACTCCGCGAAGGCGATGTGCGCATGGCACACCTTTCCGGGGCTGGCAGCGTGGCATCAGGCATGTGATCATGCAGGCTCGTTCAACTGCCGACCGTGCGAAAGGCACGGTCAGATCATCAATGGAAGGCAAGCACTTGGCCGTCATTCCCGAAACTCACATGGACCTCTTCACCCGCCCAGTGGTGGTCGCGCTCGCGACCGTGCAACCGGACGGACAGCCGCAAGTTACTCCGATCTGGGCGGATATCGAAGACGGCCGGATTCGAATCAACACTGCTGCCGGACGCCAGAAGTGGAAGAACCTGATCGAACGCCCGCAAGCGACGGTGATGGCACTGGACCCTGAGGATCCTTTTCACTGGATCGAAATACGCGGGGTTGTGGCGTCGCACACCGAAGAGGGTGGTGACGATGTCATCAACCAACTCTCCCACAAGTACACCGGCAAGGATTACACGTTCACTCCGGGCGAAACCCGAGTCACCTTCTTCATTGAACCAACGCGAGTCGTCACCAGTTAGCGAGCCGGCAGCCTCCACCACCAGTCCCCCCAATGGCGGGACTGGTGGCAACCCAAGTCCAGTGTCACGGCGCTGGCGCCGCTGGATGGCGAGAGCATTCCGCTGGTTCCTGGTCCTGCTGCTGATTGCCTACGGACTCGTGTGGTGGTTTTCGCTCAGGATTGAGCAGCGGGACGTCTGGCCACCACCGCCCGATGCCGTGACGGCGGCCGAAGCTCCAGCTGCGACAGCGGATTACGTCCAGCGCAGCTCACATTCCCTCGAAGACCTTTCGATTCCACTCGCACCATCGACGATGGTCTCGCCCGAGTTCTTTCTCGACGGGACAACCTTCTTTCCGGCGATGCTGGGTGACATTCGCGCGGCAACCGAATCAGTTCACTTACAGATCTTCGGCATGCAGCCGGGGGACGTCGCCGACGAATTTACCAATGCCCTCATGGAGCGGGCGAGCGCTGGTGTCGACGTGCGCCTGATCGTCGACAACTACGGATCACGAGTTGACTCGAAGTCCGAGGGCATGTTCACCCGGTTGCGCGAAAGCGGCGTGGAAATCGTCTCCAACAACCCCTTCCCGCTTGATCGCGATGGGCTTGTAGGGCAAAGGACGATCGACTGGCGTCACGATGAACTGGGCCAGGTCGATCACCGGAAGGCGATGGTGGTTGACGGTCGAATCGGGTGGATTGGGGGTGCTGGCTTCGAAGACCACTACCAGGATGGAAGATTCACCGACGTGTTCATCCGTTTCGAAGGCGACCTCGTACGGCAGCTGCAACTGGTGTTCCTGACGAGTTTCGCAACTCTGGGTGGCCCGGTCGCCATCTCCTCCGACACATTGGCCACCAACTTCCCGGCGCCAGCGAATCCGGGCACCATACCGGCCTGGATCACGCAGAACCTGCCGGGTGGTTACCTGGAATCGACACAGGCGTCCCGGGAAACAATCCGTCAGTCAACGACCCGGCTGGATATCATGAACCCCTACCTGACGGATCCCGGAGTCATAGACGATATTCTGGCGGCGGCGAAACGGGGCGTGCGGGTGAGGCTCATTGTCTCGCAATCTCCCCACACGACCCAGGCGCAGTTTGCGCTCGAGAGTTACTACCCGGCATTGACCAAGGCGGGCGTCGAGATCTGGGAGCATCCGGGGACGATGCACGCCAAGATCACGATTGCCGATGACCGCCTGATCGTCGGCAGCGTCAACTACGATGCCTGGGCGCTGTATCGAAACCTGGAACTCGC
>JAEZJB010000378.1 GCA_023415845.1 Chloroflexota bacterium
CCAAACATCACGGCCACGGCGATGGAGACAAGCAGGGTCACAGGTCCTCCCTCACACGTGTGCCGGAGGTCGCCAGTGACGGCTGTCGGCGTTCGAATGTCAGGCTCTCACGCTCCGCCTGCCGCCGCGCAATTTCCCGCGCGACTGCCGCCAGCGATCCCACGCAGAACCCGACCACCACCAGGAACACCCCGACGTCGAATGCAACCGGGGTAATGAGTTCGATCGCCCCTACGTGCACGACCTCCGCACCAGCTGGTGGATAGTGGAAGAGAATCGGTTTGCCGAACAGCACCGGGATGAACGCGGTCGAGAGCGCGATCAGGAGTCCGACAAACGTGCCCAACGGTGCGAATCTCGCCCCGGGGAGCCGGTCGAATTCACCTGGCCCATACGCCACCGCCTGCAGAATGACTCCTAGCGAGGCGATCACCCCGGCCGAAAAACCATCGCCAATATCGGCATAGCCCTTGACGAGTACCGCCGCCGCAATCAGCATGATCGGCAGGAAAAGCACATGGGCCGCAAACCGGGTGAGCGGTGATGTCATCGGAGCCGTCCTTTCCGGATCAGGCCCAGTACACCGAGCAGCACGAGTGCGATGACCGTAATCTCTCCAAGGGTGTCGAACCCTCGGAAGTCGGCAAGAATGACGGTGACGATGTCCTTGCCGTGCGCTTCGGGCGTCAATCGTTCGTAGGTGTTGATCAATTGGTTCGAACCCGATGGACGCGAGAGGATCCCCCACACCACGAAGAACGCCATTGCTCCGGATAATACGGCCAGTACCACGTCACGGCGGACACCCGAACGCTCAGCCGGTTCTCGTGTTTCGAATCTCAAAATGCTTCGTGGCATCAGCAACAGCATGGCAATGAAGAAGATCCCGAGCACGGTCTCCACCAGCACGGCAACCAGTGCCACATCGGGCGCGCCAACCAGCGCGTAGATCACGGCCAGGCTGAATCCGACACACGAGAGCGTCAGCACGATCCGCAAATGCCCGCGAGGTACCGCCACGGCAACCGATGCCAGCGTCGTCGCGATCAGCATCGTTGCCAGCGGCAGGTCGTCCCGGGTAAACGCACCGATCTCGAATGCGTCCGAGTTCGGCGTCACCACCACGGCAATCCCGATCAGGATTCCCGTCGGAGCCAGAATCGTCGCCACACGGCTTCGGAGGTCACGCACCTCGATTCGGTGAATCCAGTCCGATAACCACTCGAGCCCCCGCAATGTCGACCAGTACATCCGCTCCGGCCCGAAGATGTCGCCGAGCCGCGCAAAGGTGACCGCCGATTCACGCCAGTAGCGCTCGGTCAGGATGATCGTCGTACCACTCAACCATGCCAGCACCGCCATCACGTTTTCGGCGCGCAGGTCGAGATGGTAGGCAATCGAGATATGGGCCGGATTCGCGGGATCTATCGTGGCAGCCTGTTCGGCGATATCGACCACCCATGGCGTCCAGATTCCGAAGATCACGGCCACCACACCCAGTACCACCACTGGTGCAACCAGCAGCATTGGCACTCGCCGGGGTTTGGTCCGCATCGGACCGAGGAACACACCTTTCCAGAACCGTCCCGCATAGGCGAACGTGAAGGCCGCGGCCACGACCGCCAGCACCCCGAAGATCTCACTCCGCTTCCAGGCAGCGGCGAAGAACAACTCGTCCTTGAAGAACCCGATTGTCAGTGGCAACGCGACCAGGCCCGCCACCGCCAGCCCACTCCCGAATGCCAGCCACGGCATGGATCGCAGGAGGCCACCCGTCTTCGACATGTACTTCGAACCGGTTGCCTCGGTCACCGCACCGGCGGTCATGAACAGGGCGGACTTTACGAGTGCGTGCGCGAAAATGTAGAACATCGCGCCCGAAAGCCCATACGCGTTCCCGAGCCCGAACATGACCACCACATATCCATATTGCGAGATGGTCGAGTAGGCCAGGATCTGCTTCAGATTGTCGCGGGTCAGTGAAATGACGCCGCCAATCACGATCGAGGCGAAGCCGATCACCAGCATGGCGTCCATCAGCCAGTCGACCTGTTGGATCATCGGATAGAAGCGGCGCACCAGGAAAACACCGGCGGCCACCATCGCCGCTGAATGCAGGTAGGCCGAGACCGGGGTCGGGGCAGCCATCGCCCGCGGGAGCCAGAAGTGCAGCGGCACCTGGGCGCTCTTCGCCAGCGCCCCCACCAGGATCAGGGCCAGCGCCCACTGCGCGGTCACCGAGGTAGCCACCACCGTGGAGAGCACGGTCAGGTCAAAGGTGCCAAATTCCAGCCATAACAGCAGGACGCCAATCAGCACCAGCACGGCACTGATGCCCGTCACCAGCAGCGCCATCATGGCTGAAGCCCGCGAATCCTCCTGGTCTCGGTCGAACCCGATCAGGAAGAACGAGGCGATCGCCGTCAGGTCCCAGAACACGAACTGGAGAATCGTGTCCGCCGACATGACCAGGCCAACCATGGCGGCCATGAACAACAGGAGGAACCCAAAGAATCGAGGCTGCTCTTCGAGGCTGCGATGATGGTGTTCGAGATGCAGGGGAATGTACCGCGAGGCGTAAAGCACCACCATCAGCCCGATGCCAGTGGCCAGCAGTGCGAACATCCTCGCCACGCCATCGAGTTCGAGTCGGAAGTCGATCCCGAAGCCTGACACCCATGGCCGGCTGAATGAAACGTCGCCCTCCCGAAACGACAGGAGCACCACAACCAATGCCACAACAGTCGTGGCAATCGCTGCTGGTCCGGTCCACCGGGGTCGCCAGACTCCGGCCAGAACGGTGATCAGCGGTGCGGCAAAGGCGACGATCAACAGGATCAGCGCCAGGTTTGGTTCTCCCATCTGGTCTGGCATCGATCCTCCGTACGGTGAACCTGGCCCGTCATCGCGAGCAGCCCAGGCATCGTTGAGTTGCGTGCAGCGTGGGTGGGGACAGCGTTCGGTGCCTACGCCCAAGGGACCCGTACAGTGAACTCCAGTGATTGTGGCACACAAAACCGGGGCTGCGGGGCAGTCCCTCGTCGAAATGGTCCCGACGGTGCATGGAGTCACACGGCGATCGCCGTCCTGCGCTGCCGATAGTTTACTGGGTAATCCGACCTCGCGTCACGGATATACCGTCCGATTTGGGCGAACGTTTCACGATCAGGCGGTGCAAATCGCAGTCATCTCAGCGCGTTCCGGCCTGATCTTCGCGTCGCAGGAGCCCCACACCGTCCGCCGGAGTCACGAGTTCAGCGATCTCTTCCCTTGGGGGTCGATCCCACGTCAGGACGTCGAAATACAGGGCCGAGACCTGCCGTTTGGCCGGCACGGAGTGGCTATCGAACCTGCCCACACTCGCAGGACTCAGGCGACCTCGCACGAGCCACGCTCGTCGGGCCTCACTTCGAGTCAACGCCGGTGCCGCGTCCCGAGCCACGCTCCACTCGGTGCAAATGGCGTCGATGTCGCCGTCACTTCGCTCTAGCAGCGCCTCGACAAACCCGATCGCGTCCGCCGACATCGGTTCGATTGCCGGTGCGCCCCCGTTCAACTCGGATGGCACTCGCTCTGTTGGCGTATCTTGCGCCATACCTCGTTCCTTGGTCGCCGTCACAGGTGTTCGCGCGGTGATGACGCCGGCGAAGATGATGGCGACGCCTGCCGCCATGGCGATGTAAAGAAACTGATCGCTTCCAAGCCGCTCGAGGCTTCCACCCGAGGCGATCACCAGCGTGCCTACCAGAATCAGCAGGCATCCCACCATTCGATGCCGCAGGGCCCGGTTCCGTCGGAACGAATAAACGGCCCAGCCAGACCCAAAGACGATGATCAGTGTGCCAATCGAATTGAGCAGAATTCCGAGGACTTGAAGTTCGGGCCCCCGCTCGATCGCGTCCCACCCGTCGGCGGCCAGACGCGACTGATCGATCGGAGCCCCAAAGACCAGTGAGATCCACAGGGCGGTGATGAGCAGCGTCACGGCGATGCCGAACCGCTTCATCGGTCCAGGGAACAGGAGAAACATCTGCCCGGTCGCGAGGTAGACCACCACAAGGGCCACACCTGTCGCGTAATAGGTCCGCGCCATCAATTCGGTCCAGCCACTCGTCGAACCGATCACCTCGATTCCGGCAGCCAGGGCAAAGAGCGTAAACGCCACCGCCCAGACAATCTTGTCTGGGCGTGGCTTCCGCCATGCATCAAAGGCCATCACCCCGGCACACAGCGCCGCAATCAACGAACTCAAAAGGGGGAATACAATCACGCTGAAGGCCAATCTTGAATGGTGGTGTTCCGTAGCGCGGTCAAGCTCACCGGCATAGTATCGTCCCGATCCGGTCACGCCTGCACCTCGTCGAAAGGTACAGTCAGGCATCGCCACCAGACACGCGTACCTTGGAAATACCAGGCGTCCCCTGGCTTCACATCCACGTCATCACACCAGGAAACGATCGATGAGTCAGCGCGTAACCGATAGCATCGAGTTCATTCGAATTAACGGTGAGCCAGTGCGGGTCACTTCATGGGTCGAGGTCGAACCTGGCACTTTCCGGCTGGTCGCCATCGTCCGGGGTTCAGGCGATGCCCGCTCCCTTGGCGATCTTCTCGCGCAGGAAGTCGTCACTGTCGAGATTCCTGGAAGCGGAACTCGCCCCATGACCATCATGAACGTCGACCGTCGTCAGGCTGGAGAAGCGCCAGCGATCATTACCCGGTTCTCGGCCGACTTCGCATTGGCCGGTGAGGTCCAGGAGGTATCCGGCCAGTCGCTGGAGGACCGTATTTCAAGTCTCGAACGTGAGGTGGCTCTGCTCCGCCAGATCGTTGAGTCGCTTGCACGCGAGGCATAACTTGTGACGAGCGGACAATCTCGGAAGGAGACGGTCACGCTCACCCAGCTACGTCGTTCACGATCGCAACTCACCTGTCTTCTCACACGCACAAAATAGCCGGGCAGAGTCTCCGCCCGGCTGTTTCGGTTTCAGGGTGAAGTGTCTGATCTATCCCATCGGTGGCGTTTTGCGTTTGCCGGCCAGCACCTGAGACATGGCCCGAACCTTCGCGGCCTTGCCAGCAACAGTGACGATTGGTTTGACAGCTTCTTCGCTGACGAAGTTGGCTGTCCCGCGCACGCGGCTGATCGTCTCGCTGGTCTCATCAAGAATCGGCAGCGCCCGATCCTTCAGCTGCATGAACACCAGAATCAGCGCGACCGTGATTCCCGCCAGCAAAACCACCGTAATCGCGCCGAGCAGGACGATGAAGATAATGGCGATATCACGCAACCGTTCAAGGGCCGACTCGTCTGGTCCCCCAAGCAGGTACAGGCCAACGACGATCGCCACAAAGACGATCAACGCGACCACGCCCCCCAATATGCCCTTCGATTTCATCGAGTCCATTCAAGTCTCCCAGATCCGGCCGGCCATACTGCGTCATTCTAGCCATTACTCCAGCCAGTGCGCAGGGAACTATGCCACTTCTGATTGAGCAGGCTGCCGGGTCACCCGCGTGATCGTGCCTCCGCCAAGCACCTCATCCCCTCGGTAGAAAACAATCGCCTGGCCTGGCGATGCGATCGGCCCACACCCTCGTGGAAACTCCACAGCCACCTTCGCCTGGTGTTCGTCGCCCGGAACGACTCGGGCAGTAGCTGGTTCCCCCCGATATCGAACGGCGATATCGCTCTCGAACGGCGCCTCTGGCCAGACGCCGGAAGTAAAGGAGACAGTATCGGCCTCGATCGTCACCGCCTGAGCCTCGGACCGATCACCCACGATCAGCCGATTCTCCGACGTATCGAGTTCCAGCACGAAAAATGGCTTCGTTGCGGCAATGCCAATTCCACGCCGCTGTCCAACTGTGTGATGCACCAGCCCCCGGTGCTGCCCCAGCACCGTCCCATCCTGTCGCACGATATCACCGGGAACGGTCACGTCCGGTCGCCGAGTCGCCACGAAATCTGCATAGGACCGATTTCCCACAAAACAGATCTCCTGGCTCTCGGCCTTGTCAGCCACCGGCAGGCCAAACCCGCGCGCCAGCACCCGAACTTCGGGCTTGGTCAGGCGCCCAAGCGGAAACTGCAGGAACGAAAGTTGATCCTGCGTCAGCGTGTACAGCACATAGCTCTGGTCTTTGCGGCTGTCAGTCGCCCGGAAGAGATGCACCTGGCCGTCAGCGTCGGTTTCGAGACGCACGTAATGGCCGGTTGCGAGGCAATCAGCTCCCAATTGCCTGGCCCGCTGCACGAGATGTCGAAACTTGACATGGCGATTGCACTCCAGGCAGGGGTTCGGCGTCCTGCCCGCGGCATACTCATCAACAAATTTCTGGACAACCGCCTCGCCAAATTCGACTTCCATATTCACGGCGTAGAACGGCACGCCAATCTGGGCGCACGTCGCCCGCGCATCGTCCATCGCCGGAATCCCGCAGCACGGGTTGGCCCGGTGATCCTCATCGTCAGGTGAAAACAGGCGGAGGTTCATTCCCACCACACGATAGCCACGCTCACGCATCAGCAACGCGGTCACCGCCGAGTCGACGCCTCCGCTCATGGCGACCACGACCGTGCGCCCCGCTCCGTCGCGAGGACCTATTCGGTCCGAGTTCAGAATGCTCTTCGCTGCTGCAATGTCATCCGCCGATGGATCGGCCAGGCTGGGTCGGGCGCAAGCGGTATCTGGGTTGGAAAATGCGATGGACATGGCGTGGTCTCGGGATGGTTGGCGGGAAGAATGGGAGAAAAGGCCGTGACGACTGCACGATTACGAATGGTGAGTTTACCACGCACCTATCTGGTCGCCCGCGTTCCCATCTGGTGGTAAACTATGTACGTACAGTGTGGGCAGGCGTGATCGAACGAGTGGAATCGGAGGCTGGGATACTGTGGAGAGCATGAACGCACGCCAGTTATGGCAGGCTGTGCTCGCCGACCTCGAGGGCGGCATCTCTCGGAATGCCTTTGCGAACTGGTTCGCCAATACCAGCCTTTCCAGCGTTTCCGACGATGTCGCCACCGTGACGGCGCCTCACGCTTTCGCCGCCTCCACACTTCAGGCGCGATACGCCCGCCAGGTCGAGCGGGCGCTGGGCGAAATCCTTGGCCGACCCATCCGCGTGACGTTCACCACCTCCGACCGGGCCGGAATGCTCGATGTGCCCTCACCATCCATCGAACCCGAAGCCGCACCCGTCAGCGATACGTCCGCTCCAGCAACCCCGCCTCGGCAACCTCAGCGAAAATCACCGGCTTCTCCACCCGACATCGTGCGCAACCGCCAGTTGGAGCTGTCGGCCTCTTCCCAGAACGGGCTCAATCCACGCCTTACCTTCGATACCTATGTGGTTGGCAGTTCGAATCGACTGGCGCATGCCGCAGCCCTTGCCGTCGCCGACAATCCCGGCGGGCAATTTAATCCGCTCTTCGTGCATGGCGGCGTCGGTCTGGGCAAGACTCACCTTCTCCATGCCATCGGCCACCGCGCCCTCTCGCTCAATCCCGACCTCACGGTGATGTATGTAACCTCTGAGACATTCACCAACGACGTCATCAACGATATTCGCTCCGGGCGCATGGATGACTTTCGGGCCCGCTATCGCCGCGTTGACATTCTGATGATCGACGACATTCAGTTCATCGCCGGCAAGGAAAGCACCCAGGAAGAGTTCTTCCACACCTTCAACGCGCTCTACCAGAACGGCAAGCACATCATTATCTCCAGCGACCGCCCCCCTCGGGCCATTGCGGCGCTCGAGGATCGTATGCGCTCCCGGTTTGAAGGCGGCCTCATCGCCGACGTCCAATCGCCGGACTATGAAATGAGAATCGCCATTCTCCGCCAGAAGGCAGACGAACTTGGTATTCGCCTCCCGTCCGATGTCACCGAATATGTCGCCCGCAAGGACCAGACGAACATCCGCGAGCTCGAGGGAGCACTCAATCGCATCCTGATGCTCGCCCAGTTGCACCAGCGGCCGGTGTCGCTTCCGCTGGCGATTGAAGCCCTCTCCGAGTCAGCAGTCGGGCTCCGTACCAGTGCGTCCAGCGCCAGCGATGTGATCGATGCAGTTGCTGGCAATTTCGGTGTCACGCATCAGGATCTCACTGGCCGCAGCCGCCGCCGCGAAATCTCGCTCCCACGCCAGGTTGCCATGTTCCTGATGCGTGAGGAATCTGGATCCTCACTTGTCGATATTGGTCGCACCCTGGGTGGTCGCGACCACACCACCATTCTTCATGGCATCGAAAAGGTGGAGCACGAGCTGGAACGCGATCCCGAGCTTCGCGCCCGTGTCACGGCAATCCGGGAAACGTTGATGACAGGAGCAAATCGATAGCGGCCATCGGAGACTGCCAACGTCAGTCTCAACATCTCGTGATGCATCGGTCGCGTCACTCTCGGGTGTACGGACGGGAAATATCGCCCTAGGTGGCGGGATTTGACCGTCTCGATGCGTTCGATAGGTAGGTGTGAAGAAACCCCCGCCAATAGTCCAACTGCGTTCCATATCTGCGGCCTGCACGATGCCAGTGCGCGAGCACCGCGAACGCAACGTCCGCGCCGGCGAGAAGGTCCAAACCTCGTGTTGTTGGATGTGGTGTCAGGCTAGGGACAGCGAATTCGGCTTGTGAATCCCGCCCGCTTCACCAATAACTCGCAAGAACTCCTCCCTCAAAGCCCCGTCACTTCAGGCATTTTCGAGTTTGTGAGTTTTTGAGTTTGTGAAGTGACAATTCCCGCCGAGGGCGAGTGTGGACACATGGCATTCTCCATGCGCCGGTCAGATGACAGGTGCCAAACCGGCAGCCCTCCCGGCATCACCCGATGATGGGTATCATGCGCGCATCGACAACTGGGATATTCACAGGAGGAGGATTCGTTGGCTCGTGTCGCCTTTCGCCTTCGCGTCAAGCCAGGCAAACTCGATGAATACGTCCGCATCCATGGCGAGGTTTGGCCAGAGCTCCTCGCCGACATGGCCGCGGCCGGATATCGCAACTACAGCATCTTCGCCGATGGACACGATCTCTTCGGGTATCTCGAAACCGACGACTTTGACGCATCCCAGGCAGCGCTCGCCAACAGCGACGCCAATCGACGCTGGCAGGCGTGGATGACCGAATACCTCGAAACTCCGGTCGATCCAGAAGGCAAGACCGGCATGAACCTGCTGACGGAAGTGTTCCGCATGGATTAGGGAGGACGCTCGTGGTTCTAGAAATCGACAGGCCCGACGTCGGCAACTCCTACCAGGTCTCGGTCGAGGAATACATCACCTTCCGGCGGCAGGGATTCCTCGTCGTTCGCGGCCTGGTTTCACCAGCAGAAATTGCCGAACTTCGGAAACACACCGAAGACCTCATGCAGGGCCGCCTCCCTGAACAACAGGGGCAGTCTCTGGATCTCGGAGACCACACCAGCGGCGTCGCCACCCAAACCCTCGCCGCTCCACCCGCACATCTTTCACCTGAGGAAAAGGCCGAGTACTTCCTTCGCATTCACATGCTGCACCGGCAGCTCGAACTGCACGAGCGGTACTTGCTCCATCCAGGCATCCTCGATGTCCTTCAGGCGCTGATTGGTCCCGATGTGCTGGCTCTGCAAACCATGCTTTTCCTGAAAGGTCCCGGCAAACCGGGTCAGGGTTGGCATCAGGACTCCTATTACATTCCGACGCATCCTGATTCTCTCTGCGGCGCATGGATCGCCATCGATGATTGCGATGAGATGAACGGCGCCATGTGGTTTGCTAGCGGCAGCCAGTTCGAACCGGTCTTTCCACCCGAATCCGGCTATGGCTTCGGTGACCGCCAGCTTGGCGGGCTTCACGGCGTCAATGGCGTCAGCAACCCCAATGACGAGCTAAACGACCTCAGCCGCATTGCCGATCGCTACCCGCAATTGCTGGCGTCTGCTCGCGCCGGCGATGTCGTCTTCTTCGGGGGCCATGTCCTGCACCGCAGCAAGCAAAATTGGACAACCGACCGCTTCCGCCGCTCGTTTGTCGGCCACTACTGCAATGCCAGGTCGTTCACCCAGTGGAACGACGGCGATGGGTCGGATTCGGACCCCAACACCCTGATGGCTAACCATCGTCACATTCTGGCGCGAGGCGACACGCATCTTCCCTTCGCTCCACCCCGCTTCGGAACTCCTTGCGCCGCTCTGCTTCCGCCAGAGCAACGGCGGCGGGAGAGTGAATTCGCCGCCATGATGATGGGCGATATGGACACAGGGATGATGGGCGCCATGGACGCCGATCCAAACCGGGTCGACGACGACGAATAAACGCCGCCACACCACACCGCACGGGAGACATCATCCATGCCACGACTGGGCGTAATCACCGACGAAATCAGTGAAGACTTTGAGCATGCCCTGGCATTCTGCAACGACCACAACATTCGTGATATTGAATTGCGATCGATCTGGGGCAAGAGCATTGTCGACCACGATGACGACGACATTCGACGCATCGGCGACCTGATCTGGAAAGGTGACTTCCGCGTCACCTGCATCGCCTCGCCCTTCCTCAAGTGCCACATCAACGCCGAGAGCGCGTCGGTCGGCAACACCCACTCCGCCGCCGAACGTTCTCGGGAAGAACACTGGGATATCCTCGATCGCTCGCTGGAGATTGCCAAACGCCTCGATGCCCCAATCGTTCGCACCTTCAGCTTCTGGCGCGTCGCGGAACCGCTGACTGTCAGGGACGAAGTGCTGGACGTCCTCAGGGTCGCCACGGAACACGTGTCAGCCGCCGGAAAACTGCTCGGCCTGGAAAACGAATATGCCTGCAACATCGCAACCGGCGAAGAATCTCGCTGGATTCTCGATCGAATCTCCAATCATGCGCTCGGCATGATCTGGGACCCGGGCAACGAGGCCGCTCTGGGATCGAACCCGTTTCCGGCTGGGTACGAGCAGGTGAAGAACCGTATCCATCACGTCCACTTGAAGGATCCGGTCTCGATTGCAGTCGGCACCGGGTTTACCCGCATGGGTCAGGGAGCAATCGACTATCTGGGACAATTCCGCGCCCTCGAACGCGATGGCTATAACGGTGTCCTGTCCCTCGAGACGCACTACAAAATCGACGGCCAGTTCGAGCCAGCCACCCGTGAATGCGTCGCTGGCACCCATGAGCTGGCAAACATGGCCGGCCTCCGTCTTGAGTAGGCAACCTGGGTAACGAATACACCGCGGCTGGACACGGTCGAGTACGCTTGACCCCGGTAGCAACATCGCGCCAGCGAGCGCATGCCCCCGCCCTCCGCATGGCGGGGCCCGATCAGGAAACGAACGAATGGTACGAGTCGGTCGCAATTTCGATGCGGCCGACGATTGTGCTGAGTGAGAGCGGAGCAAGATGGCTTTCAACGTCAAGAAGCGTGGAAAACTCACCTACTACTACACGGGAGACCGACCGGTCCTGTCGTCTCTCGTCACCGAGGATCAGGGCGATGGCGACCTCAAGGTCTACTTCGCCGGTCTCACTGGTGGATACTCGGCCAAGGGCGTGTTGGGCCTCGATGAACTCGTCACCATGGAGCCGCTGAAGGAAATCCCGCTCGTGTTCCGCTCGTGGGAGAAGTGGCTGCAGGACGCCGGACTGGCTCAGTCCCTTGGCGAAATCGACTTCATCGAGATGCACGCGTTCGGCTGCCAGCCCAAGTCCCCCAGCCCGCTGGTCGACCCCGCCGGCTATGCGGCAGAACAGGCTCGCCTCCGCAAGGATTATGCCGAAGCATATGCCTCGTTCTTCGCCGATAATTACCCCGAGAATGGCGTTCCATGCCGCTTCACGGTACATCTGGTCGATGTGCCCGACCAGGCGGCGTCGTACGAGTTCTATAGCGTCGGACTGTTGCAGCGAAACCGGGACTGATCTGGCTCCCCGGCCGCACCCGTCAAATCCATAGGAGTTTTCCAGTCCCATGACATCCGCTCACGGTAGTAGCTCTCAAACAGGCCACGTTCATCAGGAAGCTGTCGAAGTCGCCCGCGACTCGCATGAAGGCAATGTCCTGGCCTTCATCGAAATTCCTCGTGGCTCGCGCAACAAATACGAATACGACGAGGAGGCCGGCCTCTTTCGCCTCGACCGTGTTCTCTTCTCCTCGGTCCACTACCCAACCGATTACGGGTTCATCCCCGACACCCTGGCCGAGGACGGCGATCACCTCGACATCCTCGTGCTGGTGCAGGAACCAACGTTCCCCGGCTGCATGATCGAAACCCGTCCCCTGGGCGGCCTCGACATGGCCGATGAAAAGGGACCCGACTTCAAGGTCCTCGCCGTGCCTGTCGACGATCCTCGCTATTCTCACGTCCGCTCCCTGGAGCAGATCGGCGACCACTGGCTCCGCGAAATCGAGACATTCTTCGCCACCTACAAGCTCCTCGAGCCCAAGCAGACCGAGGTCCTCGGCTGGCACGACGAAGCGTCCGCCCGCGAAACCATTGCTCGCTGCCGCAAGCGCTATCGGGAAACTCAGGCTGCTGAGTAGGCGTGGAGGGTGTTGGCAACGGCCGGGCGAAACGCTATACTTCCATAAGTAAAGTATTGAACCTATCGCTGGATCCGATGCGATCTGGCGGGAAAGGCGAAGGCCACTATGGCGACACAATCCAGGCTCGAAGGATTCCGCCAGCGCAAGGATGCATTCTTCAAGACCAACGAAAGCTCCCCACTCACGGCGGCGCAAAAGGAAGTGTTTGAACACCTCAACTACTTCCCGGAGAATCCTGCGCTTCAGCTGCAGCTCGATATCGACACCAGCGGTGAGGGGGTCGGTGACGTTGTCACGATCGGCACCATCAGCGGCGAAGCCAAACAATACGAGCGGATCGGCCGAGTCCACTTTGACGTCGACGGACAGCCTGTCACCCTCTCGGTCTTCCGGCAGCAGGAACGCGGGAATCTGTTCATCCCGTTCCGCGACACCACCGCTGGCAACGAGACCTACGAGGTCGGTCGTTATGTGGAGCCAAAGATGCTCCCGGACGGTCGCCTCAGCCTTGACCTGAATCTGGCCTACAACCCCTACTGTGCCTACAACACGGGGTGGTCCTGCCCGATTCCTCCGTTCGAGAACATCGTGCGCGTCCCAATTCGCGCCGGCGAAACGCTCCCCAACCTGCCTGGAGATGTGCGCGACGCGCATTGATCAGGTCTGGGGAACAAACACAAAAAAGGACCGACCTCGGAGAATTCTCCGAGGTCGGTCTCTTCTTTACGATATCTGTATATTGCCGGCCGGAACTCAGGCCGCGAATTGATCGGCCACCCAGTCCGAAAAGGCATCGGACAAGCGAATAATCTCTCCGT
>JAEZJB010000380.1 GCA_023415845.1 Chloroflexota bacterium
CTTCTCCACCCTGCAGGCTTACCACGAATTTCCTGCCGATCACCTGCTCACTCTCGCCACCGTTCCATGGTGGGAACGGGTTCGGATGCTGGTGCTCGAGGAAGCGAGTGAGGCAGGCGTCGTGACCCCTGCACTGCCGAAGCAGGATTGACTGCTTGTCCGTTCGCTGGTACCGTGGACATACTCAGCGCCTGACTACCAGGCTCACTGCTGGGCTGAATGGAGACGTTGGGACATTCCATGGTTAGTACCGCTGTCCGCCTGATTACTGATCCCATTGCTGCGAAGGGCGTGCGCGACCAGTTCGGTCGCCGCATGAACTACCTCCGCATTTCCCTCACCGATCGCTGCAATTTCCGCTGCGTTTATTGCATGCCGGAAATGGGCATGAAGTTCCAGCCACGCGACGAAATGCTCTCCGACGATGAGCTGATCCGGGTGGTTGGCCTCTGCGCCCAGTTGGGGTTTACCAAGTTGCGCCTGACCGGCGGCGAACCCACGATTCGTCCCCATCTCGTCGATCTCGTCCGCGAGATGAAATCCTTCCCGGGCATTCGCGAGTTGTCGATGACCACCAACGCGCTCCTGCTTGGACGTATGGCCGCCGACCTCAAGGACGCTGGTCTCGATCGCGTCAACATAAGCATCGACACTCTCGACGCCGTGCAGTTCAAGAGCATGACGCGCGGTGGTCGGTTCGACCTGGTCTGGCAGGGGATCGAAGCCGCCGATGCAGTCGGTTTGACCCCCATCAAGCTGAACACGGTGGTGTTGCGCAATCACAATGACCCCAAGGTTGCCGATATGGCGGCCCTCACCATCGATCGGCCCTGGCAGGTTCGCTTCCTCGAAATCATGCCGATGGAGGGTGTCGGACTGGTCTATGACGAGGGACTCGTGACCTCAGCCGAAACCCAGGCGCGGCTGGAAGAAACGTTCGGACCCCTCGAACCGCTGCCAGCCGATCCCTCCGATCCCGCACGTACCTGGCGGATACCTGGCGCCAAAGGCACGATCGGGTTCATCTCCCCCATTTCCGAACCGTTCTGCGAAACCTGTAACCGGGTCCGCCTGACCGCCGACGGCAATCTTCGTCTTTGCCTCCTGCGGCCGGACGAGGTCAACATCCGGGACATGATGCGGGCCGGGGCGTCAGACGATGACATCCTCCAGCGAATTCGCGGTGGTGTCTGGTACAAGCCGTGGGGCCATCGCGTCGCCGACGGCGATGTCGACACCATTCGCGGCATGTCACAGATCGGCGGCTAGCACATAGCGCGTATCGCTGATTCACACGTCGAGAGCACTCTTTCAGGGAGACGCCGTCCAAAGAAGGACGGCGTCTCCTTTGGGAAAAAGATGGCCAGCCGATGAAGTCTGGCTGGTATGCTCTCGCGTAGTGTCGGCCATGAGGCCATCAACCTCACCCCAGGAGAAACGAACTGATGACAGAGCGTACCCCCATCTCGCGCGTCGTGGTGGCGTTGAGACAGGAGCCCGCCGATATTGGCATGTTGGTCGATCGGTTTCCCGATGTGGAGTTCATCAACGTCGTGGGTGACCAACTGGCGGAACAGGCTGCTGACGCCGAAGCTCTGCTCGTCGGCTGGGTCAACATCCCCCTCACGCGGGAAACCATGCCCAATCTCCGCTGGCTCCAGACGGCCGGTGCGGGTGTCGAAGGGCTGATCGGTCAGAGTTTGGTCGGAGAGGGTATCGTCCTCACCAATGGCAGTGGTGTGATGGCACCGAACATGGCCGAGCATGTCATCGGTCTCATGATCGGCTTTGCCCGCCAGTTCCCCGCGTTGATGCGCGCCCAGGAGCACCAGGAGTGGAAGCCCGGCCTCACGCTCGACTCCTTCTTCGAACTCGGTGGGCAGCAGGTCGTCTTCGTTGGCATGGGTGACATTGCCCAGGAGACCGCGAAGCGACTGGCCTGCTTCGGCATGAAGGCCATCGGAGTTCGTCGTTCCGCCGGTGACGGTGAGTTGCCGGCGGGCATCCAGCAGGTCGTCTCCATCGATCAGCTCGACGAAGTCCTCCCTCTGGCCGATCACGTGATTTCGTCGGTTCCCAGCACCGCCGAAACCCGCCATCTCTTCAACGCCCGCAGGTTCGCCCAGTTCAAGCCGGGTTCCTACTTCTACAACCTTGGCCGGGGCAACAGTGTCGTTCAGGATGATCTGATTGCCGCCCTGAAATCTGGTCAGTTGGCGGGCGCCGGTCTGGACGTCACCGATCCCGAGCCTCTTCCCTCCGACAATCCGTTGTGGCGCGCGCCGAATGTCGTCATCACCGCCCATACGTCCGGCATGACACCGAGATTTCGCGAGCGCGTGATCGAATTGTTCGCTGACAACCTTGAGCGTTGGAACTCTGGCTGCGAACTGCGCAATTACGTACAAATTGACCGGGGCTATTAGCGCCCCGGTCTGGTCATCCTGACATCAAGGTGATGGAAGTCAATCGATCGCTGTCCTGGTCGCCCCGGCCCCAAAGCTCGCCACCAGCAAGCGCTCACCCTTGAGGTGGGAAGGATGCGCCGAGAAGAATCCGGCGGCCAGGACCTCTCTCAGTCGCGGCACGGTGTCGATCTGAACCAGGGCCAGGGCAGGACCGCCTTCACCCCCGCCCATCATCCGTGCCCCGAGCACGCCGTCGACTGCGAGGATCTCGGCCACCAGGCTGTCCACCAGCGGATGACTGATCTCATAGTCGACGCTGGACGAGGCGCCGCTCGCGGTCATCAGTTGCCCAAAGGTCGCCCAATCTC
>JAEZJB010000412.1 GCA_023415845.1 Chloroflexota bacterium
CCGGAGTTTTCCCGCCAGGCAGCCAGGCTCGACGGTACGTCCTCGCGTTCGATGCGCTTCCTCCCCGCCACACCCGGCGAAACGATCCTGATTCCCGCTGGCACCATCCACGCGCTGGGCGCTGGCGTCATCGTCTACGAGATTCAGCAACCGTCGGACATCACCTACCGTCTCGATGACTGGGGCCGACTCGACGCACAGGGCAATCCGCGCGAGATACACCTCGATGCCGGGTTTGCGGTTGCCCGCCCCGACCTCCGTCCTGCCCCGATCGAATCCGTCCTTCTTCAGCCAGCCCTCGGTGCGCTGTCACTTCTCGTCGCCTGCCGCTACTTTGCGCTCGCTCGCCTGGAACTTCCGGCTGGTGCTGCCCACCGTGCCGGCTGGGCCAACAGCCCGGCTGTCATCACGCTGCTCTCCGGCGAGGCTGGTCTCGACGACGAGTCGCTCGGCGCCGGCGAGTCTGCCGTTGCCTGGGCCGGCAGCCAGATCCAACTGGTCGCTCACGAAAAGCTCACCGCTCTGGTCGCCTGGGTCCCGGACCTCGAGCAGGACATCATGGTGCCTGCTCGCGCTGCCGGTGCCTCGCCCCAGGCTATCGCCGCCCTCTCCGGCGATACCCACGATCTGGCTACAGACCGAGCCGGCTCTTGATCCACCCCCATGGCTGGGCCTGGGCAACGTGCAACAGGTATTCCTGGCCCAGCTTCGGGATGTAGAGCACGAACAGCCAGGTCAGGCACCGGCGCCACGTGTCGAGCTTGACGCTCGGAAAGAACCGCGACACCACCAGCACGAAGATGAACCAGTTTTCGAACAGGTTCGGGAAGATGAACAGCAGTGGCCGCCATCCAATCAGTTCGAACAACCCCACCCCGATCAGGCGATAGATGAACAGGAATTGGGCGATCCGCTGTGGAATCCATTCCTCCCAGGTGCGCGTCGTCCACGCCGCGATCCCCAGGTAATAGAGGTCCAGCACCTTGTCGATGCTGTGGTAGTGATCGCCCATCCCGCCGGGCCCGAAAAACTCGACGATCACCACGTCCAGTCCGTCCAGCAGCAACGACGCGACCGTTCCCAGCAAGGGCCGCCGAAAGATGATCAGCGGCACCAGGATCCGCAAGGCGATGACAACAATCTGGCCAGTCGTCATTCGTCGTCACGGTCCTGGCTGGATTCTCCGTCGCTATCGGCGCGGCCCGTAGCGATCTCGTCGGTCGTCGATAGCGGATCTGCTGCCAGCGCGATGTACCGGTTGACGCTCGCCCGGTTGCGCGGGTCGTCCACCAGGCCCAGCAGCGCCAGAAGTTGTTGCTGGTCGGCGCCAGCCCTCGCTCGGTCGACAGCGAAAGTCGTTCTCAGCGTCTGTGGTGTGACATCACGGTCGATCCCGGCCGCCTTCCGTACGCGGTCAACCATGCCGTTGATCGCCGGTGGTCCAACCGGAAACAGCACGTCAGGCGGGTTTCGTTGCTCCAGGTATCGCTCCAGAATCTCGCCAAACCTGGTGTCTGCCGCCAGGTGCCGGTCCTTTGATTGCTTGGACAGCTCTTCGTAGACCACATAGACCACCGGCATCTCAGGTTTCGATCGGTCGATGTGGTCGCGTCGCAGGCCTAGCACCTCGCCCCGCGTCAGCCCCAGGCGCAGCATGCACCAGATCGCCAGCAGGCTCCACGCTTCGTCCCGTTCCGCTGTCCCCAGCAGTGCCTCCTGTTCGGCCGCGAAGAGCGGCACCGGCATCCGCAGGGAGATCGAGTGCGGATAGTAGCCCTCGGTCGGATCGAACTTCACGACCCGCGCCTCGTCGATCAGGTACCGGTAGAACTGTCGCACCGAGGTCAGTCGCCGCTTTCGCGTGGACTTGCTGGATGCATCGCCCAGAAACCGCGCGATGTCGGTCCGCTCAATCCGGTTGATTGGCACCGGTCCAATCAGGCCTTCCAGCACGTGGAGGTCGTAGGAATAGGATTCGATGGTGTTCACCGGTCGGCGTTTGGCTTCCAGATACCGGCGGAATGCTGTCCGTCCCAGTTCCAGGCTCGAATGGCCGGTCAGGTTAGGAAGCGCTCCCACCTCTGCCGTCTTTCCCCCACCATCGCTCAGCGTGAACAACGCCATCTGCTGGGGGTCCGTCCGCGTGGCTTCTGCTTCGAGCCGCTGCAGGTCTTCCGCTTCTGGCGTCGGCGATTCCCGCTCTTCGGCAGTCACGCCATCACGGCCACGAAATCTGGAATGTCTGGAGTCGGGTGGGGAGTCGGTCATGGCGGAGCACACTCCATCTGGTACGTCATGGAACCGACTATGGCGAAGCCAGCATAGGGTGTCAAGGCGTCGGTTTCTGGCGCAGCGTGGTGTTGGGGCCTCTGCTGTATCTGCCAATGAGTAGCCGTATCCATCCCTGCTCGAAATGGCGTGATGAAAGTCGGCAAATGCGATTCCCTTGCAGCGTTGCGGGGCGCACTATGATGGCAGGTTTGATTGGCCGGCACCGAAGGAATCATGTCGCTCACTTGTGAAGGCCGGTACAAGACAGGAGTGTTCGTACATGAAGCCCGATTGCCAACCCCTATGCTAGTATCGTGATGACAACATCACTTCTCGGGACGGAACTCAACGATCGAACCGTTGTCCCCGCGTCAGGTGCTGCGCCTACCTTTCTCCTCCTCCACAGTCACCGGGTGCCAGCAGGAAGGAAAGAATCGTTCCATGGGAGAACTCGTCGTCGGCCGTCCGGCACTCCAGGTCAAGTCGGCGGTTTCAATCCCCCTCGATTTGGTCTCGGTCATGTCCCTCCTCTATCGGGCCGTGCCGGGAAGTGGCCTCGATCGCTGGTTGATCGCTGCCCGCCGCCGGTTGCCCTACGAACTCCAGGAAGACCTGGACCTGCTTCATGGCTTCTCGGGACGGCTCCTTTATTACATGGAAGAGCCGATCATGCGCTTCGATCCTCTCCGCGAGGATCGGGTCAATGCCACCGTCGATGATCTTCTCGAATTTCTTGGCAGCCTCGAGCCCGAGGAGTTCCGCTGCATGGCAATTCGTGCGCTGGACCGGGTTCACCAGGATCTCGGTACCGGACTCGCCGCCCCTGGACCCGACGAGGAAGCCGCCTGGTACCGCTACGTGGAGCCTGGCCTCACCACAGCCAGCGCCGATGAAGTCGTCGCCCTCATCCGCGATCCCGAGCAACTCGAGCAACGCACGATTCGGTTGATTCGCGGCATCTGGGATACGGTTTACCGCGAGGAATACGAGCAGCGGCGACCGGAACTCGAGGAGGCCGAGCGGGTTGCTCGCAGCGAGGCGAGTCGGGGCTTCGGCATGGCATTTGCCGAACTCACCGGGAATCGTCTGCCATCGACCCTGGCCGCCGGGCTCAATCAGGTAGCGAGCGTCACCTTCTGTCCCTCGGCGCACATCGGTGCCTTTGTGAGCTACATCAGCTACCCGCCCGATCTCGTCGTTTTCTTCTCTGCCCAGCACGCCATTGGCGCTGCAGTGCCCGAAAGCGATGTCGAGGTCGGTCGTCCAGTCGGCACCGGGTCCGAGACTGTCGGTACTGTCCCCGAGCTCTCGGGCGACGAACTGCTCGAGATGCTGCGGGCACTTGGCGATGCCAACCGACTTCGCATCATCGACCTCCTTTCCAGTGGCCAGCTCTATGCCCAGGAAATCGTCGGTCGCCTCGGTATCGCTCAGTCCGCAGTCTCTCGCCATCTCTCCCAGCTCGAACGCGCCGGGTTGATCCAGGTCGAGCCACGACGCGGAATGAAGTACTACGCCATCGACCGGGAACGGGTCGCCGCAATGGCCGAAACGCTCCGCGCTCGCGTCCGTTAGCGTCGAAATTTGTGATGATTTCACGAAGGTCGTGCAATTCGTCACAATTTCGGGTCCAGGGGGTAGACAACACGATATCGCGATGCTACGATAGTCGCAGACGACTCAGGAATAGAGACGTAGGACGCGGAAACGCGTCGGCACTTTGACAATCAATTTCGTTGGCTCGCCGCTATTCCATTCGTGCGAATGAAATATGACGACGCTGGGCCGTCCGGAGTGCAATGCATCATCCCAACTTCGATCACTTTGGCATTGCAATCCGTAGCAAACATTGCCGCCTCGGGCGAAGTTAGCCGGTCGCCTGGCACATCACTATCCTCATCTTCCTCTCTATAGTGTGCTGACTCCTGAGGGAAACGACGGATGTTGGTACCACTTCAAAACTTTCCTCTCCGAAGCTTGACCAGTCGATCGCGGTCAAGCTGGTATCCCTCGGCAGCGATCGAACGGAATTTCCAACGCCCGGTGCTTTAGCACCGGGCGTTTCTGTTTGTCCATTTCGCGCTCCCCTGTACGCCGGGAAGCCAGACAATTGGGTGGCCGGAGCCACGTCGCTGTCGTTTTCTCGGCAACCCTGGGGCGGTCGCGAGGGCGATACACGGCCCCGGCACTCCCGCCGGTTGCGCCGCTTGACGAATGTCGGATAATTCACGCAGCGGATTCTGCAACCTCGAGTGGCAACCCCTCCGCCATTTCCCTTGACCAATGAGAGGCGTATTGGTGACTGACCTGAAAGATATGACCGCTCCGGCGGCGAACGTTGCCGACTTCGTGACGGTCGAAGCGCTCGAAGACGCGTTGCGCGAAGAGAAGTACATTGCCGACCGTGGGCTGGCAACCACGCTCTACCTCACGCTCGCACTCCGCAAGCCACTCCTGCTCGAAGGCGAAGCCGGCGTCGGCAAGACCGAAATCGCCAAGGTGCTGGCCTCAACCCTGAACGCGCCACTCATCCGGCTTCAGTGCTACGAGGGGCTCGACGCCAGTTCTGCCATCTACGAGTGGGACTACCCTCGCCAGATGCTCTACCTCCGCACGCTCGAGGCCACCAGCGGCCTTGATCAGGATGAAGTGCGCCGCAATCTCTTCGGCGAGGAATTCCTTCTCAAGCGTCCTCTGCTCCAGGCCATCGATGCTGCCCACACGCAGTCTCCGGTTCTGCTGATCGACGAGGTCGACCGCGCCGACCAGGAACTCGAGGCTTTCCTCCTCGAGTTGCTTTCCGACTTCCAGGTCACCGTCCCGGAACTCGGCACCATGAAGGCCGAGCACCTCCCGATCGTGATCCTCACCTCCAACCGCACCCGGGAGATTCACGACGCCCTCAAGCGCCGCTGCCTCTATTACTGGGTCGACTTCCCTGACTTTCAGAAGGAATACAAGATCCTTCAGGCCAAGGTGCCAGAAGCGTCCGAGCGCCTAGCGACCGAAATCTGCACCTTCACCCAGGGCCTGCGTGAGGTCGATCTCTTCAAGTCGCCAGGCATGGCCGAGTCGCTCGATTGGGCCCGGGCCCTCCTTGCCCTTGGCTCCAATGAGCTGAACGACGGCGTTGTCGAGGATACGTTGGGCGTGATCCTGAAGTACCAGGAAGACGTCGACAAGATTCGCGGCGAAATCGCCAACCGACTCGTCGCCCGCGCCGTCTCGGCCGGCGGCGCCGGTGCCTGATCTATGATGATCCCACCCCAGCCAGCCGATTTCGACGCGTCGCGAGTGCGGTCTCGCCGGGTAGCGAGCAATCTGCTGCGATTCGGTCGCCGGTTGCGCGCTGCCGGCATGCCCGTTGGTCCCGGCCAGATCCTTGGTCTGGTCGAGGCCATCGATGCCGTCGGGGTCGGTCGTCGTGACGATGTCTATAGCGCCGCCCGCGCCACGCTCGTCACCCGGCCCGAGCAGGTGCCCCTTTTCGATTCCGAATTTCGCCGCTTTTGGGCCGACCTCGTCGAGCAGCAGGCGCCGATGTTCACTGAGGCGATCCACGACGACGACAGCGAGTCCGTCTCGATGCCCGATTCGTCCCGCAAGCCTGATTCGGGTGAGAAGGGCGAAAGTCAGAAGGCTGCCGAGATCGACAAGAGTGTGCTCGCCGTCGAGGGTACCGACAATGTCCAGGACATCGGCGAGACGGAAGACTACGAGATTCCGCCGGAGGATGTCCTGCTCTTCAGTGCCTCCGAAGCGCTTCGCAAGAAGGACTTTTCCCAGTTCACGCCCGACGAGCTGGCCGAGGCCAGGCGCCTGATCGAGTCGATGAACTGGCGACTCGGCACGCGCCTCACCCGCCGCAAGCAGAAGGCAAATCACGGGGAGTTCATCGATTACCGTGCCACCCTCCGCGGGGCCATGAAGCAGGGCGGCGTGCCGCTCGATCTCAAATGGCGTGAGCGCAAGGAGCGTATGCGCCCGCTCGTGCTGATCTGCGACATTTCCGGCTCGATGGATCGCTATTCCCGTCTCTTGCTGCGGTTCGTTCACGCGCTGGAACACGGGCTTGATTCCGTCGAAGTCTTTGTCTTTGGCACGCGCCTCACTCGGATCACCCGCGAGTTGCGCAAGAAAAACGTCGATCAGGCCATCGCCGATGTCGTCTCCTCGGTCGACGACTGGTCAGGCGGCACCCGAATCGGCGAATCGATCAAGGAGTTCAACTACCGCTGGAGTCGCCGTGTGCTCCGCTCCGGCGCGACGGTTGTCATCATCAGCGACGGCTGGGATCGTGGTGATCCCCAACTCCTCGGTGCCGAAATGGCCAGGTTGCAGCGAAGTTGCCGGCGTATCATCTGGTTGAATCCTCTCCTCGGCGCGCCTGGATACCAGCCGCTCACGCAGGGAATTCGTGCTTCCTTGCCCTACGTGGATCATTTCCTGCCCATCCACAATCTCAAGAGCATGGAAGCGCTGGCCAAACTGCTGGGTGCGGTCGATGATGTCCCGCCCGTTCGCCGCCAGGTCACGACCAAAGCGGTCAAACCGGTCTAGGTATCGCTGGCGCACAGAGCCTGAGCCAAAGGAGCATGGTGTCATGAGCGAGTGGCTTCCCGAAATCGATCAGTGGCAGTCTGAGGGCAAGCGCGTCGCCATCGCGACGGTCGTCAATGTCGAAGGTTCCGCGCCTCGTCCGGTCGGCGCCCGCCTCGCGGTCGCCGATACCGGCGAATTGGCGGGATCAGTCAGCGGCGGGTGCGTCGAGTCCGCCGTTGCCACCGAGGCCGAGGATGTTCTGCGCACTGGCAAGCCGCGCCTCATTCGCTATGGCATCACTGATGAAATGGCCTGGGATGTCGGACTGGCCTGCGGTGGCACCATCGATGTCTTTGTCGAGCCGGTGGAGTGACCATGTCCACGGTGGGTGATTCCTCCTCGCTTCTCCAAAAGGCCCGCCTCTCTGTCGAAGCAGGCGTTCCCGCGGTGCTCGTCACCGTCGTGCGCGGCAACGGCGTTGGCTCCAGGCTTCTTTGGACGCCTGATTTCACCGAAGGGTCGCTGGGCGATGCCGATCTCGATCAGGCAGCCTCGGCCCTCGCTGAGCGATCACTGGCATCTGGTACCAGTGGCATCCAGCCGCTCACGGAGGGGGTCGATGTGTTCATCGATCTCCATCGCCTCCCTCCGTTGTTGGTCATCATCGGAGCGGTCCACGTCGCCCAGGCGCTCGTGCCGTTCGCCGAGGCGCTCGGGTACCGCATTGCGGTCGTCGACGCCCGCGCCGCGTTGGCCACCCGCGAGCGCTTCCCCTCAGTAGACGATCTCATCGTCGCCTGGCCCGACGATGCCTATCCAGACCTGCCGATCGATGCTGACTCGTCGATCGTGATCCTGACCCACGATCCCAAGTTCGACGAACCCGCCATCCTCGGCGCGCTCAGAACTCAAGCCGGCTACATCGGGGCCGTCGGGAGTCGCAAGACGAATCAGGATCGCCGCCAGCGCCTGCTCGATGCCGGTGTCTCGGAAGCGGATCTTGCCCGCCTTCATGGACCAATTGGCCTGAATATCGGTGGCAAGTCCCCGGAAGAAATGGCGATCAGCATCCTCGCCGAAATCATCGCGGTCCGTAACGGTCGCTCCGGCGGGTTTCTGCGCGACGCATCTGGCGGAATTCGCGGTTCGGCCGATGCCTGATCGGGTCGACATCATCGTGCTGGCTGCCGGTCTCTCGTCCCGCTTCGGTCGACCAAAGCAACTTGAAATCCTCGCCGGCGATCCGCTGGTAGTCCACACCGTCAGGAAAGCGCAGGCTGCCGCCACTGGCAATGTGATCGTCGTGGTCGGGGCAGAAGCTGACAGGGTTCGTGACGCCCTGGTGGACCTTCCCGTCTCGATCGTCGACAACCCTGCGTTTGCGTCCGGTCAGGCGAGTTCGCTCATAGCAGGGATTTCGCACGCCCAGGCAAACGGTGCCGACGCCGTGATCGTCCTGCTGGCGGATCAGCCCGGCATCGATCCCGATGCCATCGTCGATCTGCAGGCAGCGCGATCCTCCGGCGCGCTCGTCGGCATGGCGGAATATGGCGCCGAGCGAGGCCATCCCGTGATGTTCGGCCACGAACTCTTTCCGGAGCTGCTCGCACTTTCCGGTGACGCTGGGGGCCGTGAGGTCGTCAGGCGCCACCAGGCCGACCTTGTCCTCGTCTCTGGCAGGCGATCGACGGTTCCGGCAGATCTCGATCGGGAGGATGACCGCGCCGCCGTCCTCGCCGAACTCGAGGCAAGCGATGCTCGCGATCGCTGACAGTTCAGGCGCCTGGCTGATTGCCCGCCCAGGCTAACTCGACTCGCTCGATTGCAGCAGCAGGTCCCACGAGTTTTTGGTTGGAATCGTGAGGAACATCGCGACGATCGTCACGAACCACCCGGTCTCGGCATCATCGTTCATCAACAGCGACGCGCCAATCCCCATCGTGATCAGCAGGCAGCCGATCGGGATCAGGAATGACCACATCAGCGTCAATCGATCCATCGCAGGATCGTGTCGGAGCCGTACCAGGTCCCTCACAAAGATGATCGCTGGAATCAGCGCTGTCAGCAGGATCGACCACCCGAGGCTGTCTGGTGTCAGGTCGGGCACCATGAAGTACAGGGAGTTCAGCAGGACCACCAGCAACATCAGGAAGTTGTGACTGACCACGGCCTGTGCCAGCGAGCTTTGACCGGCTTTCCTCACATCTGTCCGCAGCGTGATCGCCACGAACAGCAATCCGATGATGGTCGCCGCTGCAGCCCCCGCCAGGGTGAAGAGATCACGCCATTCCGCGACTTCGCTCTGGAACTCGGTCACCCTGCACCTCGGTGGATAGCTCCCAACCGCCCGAACTCACCCGTGAGAGAACCCTCCGACTCGATACCGGCCTCTTGACTCCATCAGGTGTCGAGAATACCCCATGACCGATGGCCCAGGGCGGTGCAATGCACCACTGCATTGCATCGCCGTGTCACGTTCTCCAGCGAGCCTTTGTGCTGTGGTGCGTGCTAGGCGAACGCACCCTCGTCCCGAAGCTGGACGAACACTCGCTCGGCCGCCTCGATGGTCTTCTCGACGTCTTCTTCGGTATGGCGCGTGCTGAGCAGGCCACCCGCGTGGAACACGTGGACGCCTTCCAGCAGCATCCCCGTCTCGAATGCCATACCCATCTTGGATCCGCCGCTAGATTTCAGGAATTCGGGCGAGACCCCTTCCGGGGTGTGAAGGTCGGTTGCCGTCAGGTTCGACGCCCGCTCTCCCAGCGCCACGTGGAAAACGGAGCTTTCACCCCAGGCAAACGCCGGGATGTCGAGGTTGGAAATCACTTGGTTCAGACCGGTCCGGATCTTGCCCGCCAGGTCGTCACAATACGCCTGCACCGCCGGATCGGCGCATTTGACCAGCGCCGCATAACCAGCGGCTGCCGCCAGCGGATTTGCATTGTAGGTTCCGGCCTGCGGCACGCGCCGGTTGGCGTTCCAGCCTGGCTCGTCCTTGAACTCCATCATTTCCATCACGTCGCGTCGTCCCGCGACGGCGCCGCCAGGCATGCCACCGGCAATGATCTTCGCCATCGTCGTCAGGTCCGGGGTAATCCCAAACCGTCCCTGGGCGCCTCCTGGCGACCATCGGAACCCGGTGATCACCTCGTCGAAAATCAGCAGCACACCGTGCCTGGTCGTGATCTCCCGCACCTGCTTGAGGAAGTCGTCGCGGAATGGGATCGTTGCCCACGATGCACCGCTTGGCTCCATGATCACGGCCGCCACGTCACCCTGCAC
>JAEZJB010000074.1 GCA_023415845.1 Chloroflexota bacterium
GAGCAACTCCACCCCAAAGCCCTCACCCAGACCATCGTTTCCGAGCTGATTGCCGTTCTCCCGATGGTCCGTCGCCTTCCACGGCGAATCGACAAGCTGACCGAGCAGATGGAGGCGGGTCGCATGAATGTCAACGTCCGCACCCTGGGCGACAGCGACGAACAGCAGGCGGTCAACAGCCTGTTGAACCGGTTTCTCTCCGCGCTGATAGCCTGCACGGCCGGGATCATCGCCGCCGTCATGCTGGGCGAGTCTGGCGGTCCGAGCGTCACCGATAGCGTGTCGCTCTACCAGTTGATCGGCTACGCCTTTCTCATCGCCGCCCTCATCCTCTCGCTCCGCGTGCTCGTCGGCGTCTTCCGGCCAGGCGACAACCGCCCATCTCGCTGAGCATCAGCGCTCGGGATATGGCGCAACCAGTCGCTGGCACCAGGTGCCCGTGGAAAATGGGTGGCCTGGCCGGGGGATGGTCAGCTGGGTCACGAACAGGCATTGACCATGTTTTGCGTCAGCGAGGTGTCGCCAATCCTCAGCGACCTTTGCGGTTAGCCCTCGACAAGGTGGCGCAATTCGGGGGGGAGCAACTCCGAAAAGTCGTCGCCGTCGGCCGGGTCGTCGACGCCAATCCCGGCCATGATCGGAATCGCTTCGAGCGCCACCGGGTTATCGTCGGCCGCAATCCGGTTCGGGTCCTGCTTGCCGCAGCCAAGGCACTCATGGATCAGGACCTGCTCGCCATTGCGGCGAGTCATCAGGCCAATCGGCTTCATCAACGACCCGCAGGTACTCTTGCGGTCACCCGGCATCGTGTCATCGACGTGGCGCGAATACAGACAGTTGGGGCAGTGATTCCGTTGCCGGCCGCCCGCCACCGGAGCACCGATGAACTGTTTGCAGTGCCCGCACTTGAAGGCCTGGTCAGCCTCGTTGCCCTCGCGAGGAGCACGAGCCTTGCGCCCGCCACCACTTCGATAGCGCTCGCGCTGGTCATCGTCTTCGCCGAAATCCGTATCGTCGTCCCACTGGCGACGTGGCATGGGGTTCGTCCTGGTACAACGGTCCCTCCCGGCGCCTCCGGTCGGGTGGCTGCCAGGCGACACCTTCCTGCTGGGACTGTCCCCTGGCAAAATGCGCCGGAATTGTACGCCTCCACGAGCGCCCCGGAAAAGAGCAACACCCGGCCCTTTCACCAGCAGTCTGCCGGGCTCCCTGCCCCTCCTGCGTACAATGGAAAACAACGTCACTGTCCGAAGTCGCCAGGAGCGTGCACATCCATGATCGATCTCCTGCTGTTGGGCAATGGCGCGATGGTGCCACTCCCCTCCCGCCCCCTCTCTGCGCTGCAAATGCGATTCGGCGGCTCCCTGGTCCTGTTTGACTGCGGTGAAGGCACCCAGGTCCAGATGCGCAAGTTCCACTGGGGATTCCGCCAGGTCGACGCCATCTGCCTGACACACCTCCACGCCGATCACGTCGCCGGCTTGCCGGGCCTGTTTCACACAGTTGCCAATGCCGGCCGCACCGAGCCCATGCACATCTATGGCCCCACCGGCACCCTTCAGGTCGTCAGGGGACTGCGCGTCATCGCCGAATGGCTCCCCTACGACATGGTCGTCCACGAGCTGGATGACGGTGACAGCTTCGATCTGCTTCCCGGCGTTCGGGCCACCGTCCGCCTCGGCGAACACCGGATCCCCTGTCTGGGCTGGCGAGTCGATGTGGACCGCTCTCCCGCATTCCAGCCGGACATTGCGCGGGGCCTGGGCGTTCCCCAGACCGAATGGAGTCGACTTCAGCGCGGCGAAGCCGTCTCGGTGGGTGACCGCCTGGTCCAGCCCTCCGATGTCCTGGGACCACCCCGGCCCGGCATCTCGTTCGCCTTCGTCACCGATACCCGTGTCACGCCTGCCCTCCAGGATCTCGCCTCGAACGTCGATCTGCTCATCTGCGAATCAACCTACGGCAGTCGGGAGGACGACACGAGGGCCGAGGCCTGGGGACACATGACCCTTCAGCAGGCCTGCCAGTTCGCCACGGATGTCAACGCCCGTCAACTCTGGCTCACCCATTTCGGCGGCACGATTGCCAATCCTCTCGACCTCGCCCCCGAAGCAACCGCGCTCTTCGAAAACGCCGTCATCGGCCAGCCGGGCACCACTACCACCCTCGCCTACGACGGCGCCAACCCGGTCGAGGTCCTCGCCGTGACCTGATCGAGCCCCAAACCGAATCTCCCACACCGTACGTATGGGAAATCTCGCCCCAGGTGGCGAGATTTCGGCTCCCCGATGCGTACGAATATGGAGCGATCGGAAAGCCGGCTCGGTTCACCGTGACGCAACTCGACGACACCTCTCACTGGCGACACGGTTCCAACGTGTCCACGGTCCAGCCTGTACCGAATCGGGCGGGAAGCTCCAGGCAGTTTCGGTCGCGAAGCGAGCAGTCTGCGCATCGCCTCCCGTGTCGGCATCGCTATCCTGGTTGAGGTCACCACGCACGCAATCTGTTCCGCCTGCCATCAGGTCCAGCCACATCGGGCCAACGGCTGTCATCACATCTCATGCTTTGCAGGAAATCCGACTCTTCCGGAAGAAAGAAGGTCCCAAATCCCTATGAAATCAACCAGTCTCGACGTCATGCATCGTGCAGTTCTTGCCAAACCCATCACGTTGCGATCACTACACGCCCCCATCACGACTGGCAGTGTGAAACCCGGCCGCAAATCCGCTCCTCATCCTGCATCACATGGGTATGGTCTGAGGGCGAGACCAGTCCTATGTAAACCTGGACTGACAAAGTCGTCCTCGCCCCGCATGAAGTCGCAATAATTCCGCACAAATTCCTCCCTCAAAACCCCATGGAATCAAGCATCTTTGAATTACTGAATTAATGAATTAGTGCGGAACGACTCCCGGGAAACGCAGGCTTGACGCCACCAGCAGCCCGGGGTAACGTCCCCTCAACACACCAGCGTGTATACAGTGTTCAATCTTCGAGAGGAGTGTGCCCCGTGGGTTTCGGCAATACCGACTGGTTCACCAACGACCGCTTCGGCCTCTTCATTCACTGGGGCATCTACGCCCTCCCCGCCCGCCACGAGTGGGTCAAGAAGCGCGAGAAGATCACCACCGAGGACTACCAGAAGTACTTCGACCACTTCGATCCCGATCTTTACGACCCGAAGCAGTGGGCCGCCGACGCCAAGGCGGCCGGCATGAAGTACGCCGTCATCACCTCCAAGCACCACGACGGCTTCTGCCTCTGGGACTCCCAGCTCACCGACTACAAGGTCACCAACACCCCCTACGGCAAGGACCTGATCGGCCCCTGGGTCGAAGCCTTCCGCGACGCCGGGCTCAAGGTCGGCTTCTACCACTCCGTCATCGACTGGCATCACCCCGAGTTCGAGGTCGACAACATCCACCCGCAGAGCGAGGACCAGGAGTTCCGTGCCCGTGAGGCTGGTCGCAACCAGCAGAAATACGCGGACTATCTCCACGGCCAGGTCAGGGAGCTGCTCGGCAATTACGGAAAGATCGACATCATCTGGTTCGACTTCACCGGCCCCGAAAAATCACGCGCGTCGTGGCGATCGGAGGAACTCGTCAAAATGGTGCGGGAACTCCAGCCCGACATCATCATCAACGACCGGATCGACTATCCGGAATCCGCCGACTTCGTCACGCCCGAGCAGTACCAGCCCAAGGAAACCCCGACCCGCAACGGCCAGAAGGTCGTTTGGGAGGCCTGCCAGACCCTCAATGGCTCGTGGGGTTACGACCGTGACAACCTCGACTGGAAGTCACCCGAAACGCTGATCAAGATGCTGATCGACTCAGTCAGCAAGGACGGCAACGTCCTGCTCAATGTTGGGCCTACCGGTCGCGGCGAATTCGATTCGCGCGCCCGCGCCACGCTCGCCGCCCTGGGTGAGTGGATGCGACTGCACGGTCGTTCCATCTATGGGGCCGGGTCCAGCGAATATGAGGCGCCGATCGATTGTCGCTTCACCCAGGTCGGCAATCGCCTTTACCTGCACATCTTCTCCTGGCCCATGCGCCACATTCACCTGGAAGGATTTGCCGGGAAGGTCGCCTACGCGCAACTCCTGAACGATGCCTCCGAGGTCCGGTACACCGAAGGCGATCCCCACGCCAAAGCCCAGAACACGACCATGTCGGGCACCGAGGGTGAGATCGTGCTCGAACTGCCGATCCAGAAGCCCAACGTGCTCGTCCCGGTGGTAGAGATCTTCCTCAAGGACGTCTGACGTCAAAGCGGAGAGGAGGAGTGCTGGACTCGCCAGCACTCCTCCCCATTTCATCGATGGGCGTGTCGGTCGATGATCGCTCGATGCCCGTTGAGGAGCCCCGTCGGAAGCTCATCCAGGGCAAACCAGCGAGCCTCCAGAATCTCCCCGGGGTCCAGTCGCAGTTCACCACCGACGACCCGTCCTGCAAACGCCGCCTCGACCCGGAGGCGGAACCCCGAATTCACCTGCAGCAGCCGGTCGATCTCGGATTCCAGTCCGGTCTCCTCGCGAAGCTCCCGCCGCACGGCGTCCTCGAGCCGCTCGCCGCGTTTCATGTACCCACTCGGCATTCCCCACGAACCGGCGGGCCAGAATCGGTGGCGCAGGAGCAGCACCCGACCATCGTCGTCCTGGATGAGCCCGGTCACGCCTACCAGGAACGTCGCCTCGCGCAGCCAGAGCAATCGCCACTTGACCGATCCGCGCATGCCTCGCCAGACCCGGTCGAGATAGGGCAGGCGCAACATCACGGGTCGTCGCGCCGGTAGATCCGGGTTCCATCGTCGTTGCGATAGACCTCCGTCCACCCCTC
>JAEZJB010000469.1 GCA_023415845.1 Chloroflexota bacterium
CCTCCCGCCGATGATTGCCGACGCGGTCGCCAGCAGCATTGATCGGCTCGAACCAGGCGACGTGGTGGTCGTCACCCACAAGATCGTCTCCAAGGCCGAGGGCGGCCTGATCGATCTCTCGACGATCGAGCCTTCATCCCTGGCAATCTCCTTCGCGCGGGATTGGGACAAGGACCCTCGCCACGTGGAAGTGGTCCTGCAACAATCCAAGCGCATCGTGCGCATGGTGCGTGGCCTGATCATCGCCGAGACGCGGCATGGGTTCATCTGCGCCAACGCTGGTGTCGACGCCTCCAACGTCTCGCCGGACGTGGTCTGCATTCTGCCCGAGAACCCGGATGCCTCGGCCGAGATCATTCGCCAGCATCTGGTTGCTCGCTTCTTCCCCGGTCACAGCGGAGAAGCGTCGCCCATCGGGGTCATCGTCACCGATTCGTTCGGACGACCCTGGCGGAACGGAATCGTCAACATTGCCATCGGCGTCGCCGGTATGCCGGCCATCGCCGATTACCGCGGCCAGCACGATGCCGGTGGATACGAACTCCGGGCATCGATCCTCGCCGTGGCCGATGAACTTGCGTCGGCAGCGGAACTGGTCATGCACAAGCTGGCCGCCCGCCCGGTGGCCGTCATCCGCGGCTACGAATTCCAGGGCACCGGTCAGATCGGTTCTGGCCAGGACCTGGTGATGCCTGCCGAGCGAAACCTCTTCATCTAGCGATCAGTTGGGCCTGTGCCCGTACCCCGGAGGACGTTATGGGAACCCTTGGTTACGCCGCCTCATTTGAGCAGTTCCACCCGAACGACATGCTGGCCTGGTGCCAGCAGGCCGAGCAGCAGGGATTCGGTGTCGTCACCGCGTCCGACCACTTCCATCCCTGGGTTCCGTCACAGGGCCAGTCGGCATTCGTCTGGTCGTGGATGGGTGCCCTCGGTGCGACCACCAGCCTCCGCTTCGGCACTGGCGTCACGCCGCCAGGCTACCGTTACCATCCCGCCGTGCTCGCCCAGGCTGCCGCCACCCTCGAAGCGATGTTTCCCGGTCGCTTCTTCCTCGGCCTTGGGGCCGGTGAGGCGCTGAATGAGCACATCGTCGGCGAATACTGGCCGGAAGCCCCGGCTCGACTCAGCCGGCTCGTCGAATCCATCGACATCATCGAGAAGCTCTTCACCGGCAAGGTGGTCAAGCACCAGGGCGAACACTTCCGCGTCGAGAGTGCGAAGCTCTACACCCTGCCCGATGCACCGCCACCGATCTACGTCGCCACCTCGGGTCCGATCATGGCCCAGCGCACCGGTAAGCTCACCGACGGCATCATCACCGTCGGCGCAGCCGAGGAAAAGGTGAAGATGCTGATGGAGCGCTTCGACAAGGGCGCTCGCGAGGCCGGCAAGGATCCGTCCACCATGGCGAAGATCCTCCAGGTCAAGGTCAGCTATGCCCCCACCGACCAGGACGCGATTGACTGGGCCGTGCGCGACTGGCCCAACGGCGGCATGAACTTTCCGAAGGCGGATATCCGCACGCCGGAAGACTTCGAGGCCATGGCCAAGCTGGTTCGACCGGACAATTTCAAGAACCGCGTGCTCACCACTTCCGACCTCGACAAGCACGTCGAGTACCTCCAGAAATGGATCGACCTCGGCTTCCAGGAGATTCATGTCCACAACGTGAACCGCGAGCAGGAGGCCTTCATCGAGGCCTACGGCAAGCACGTCATCCCGAACCTCAACTGGTAGTCACCAGCTGACTCACGGTTGACGGCGCTCCGGTCAGCGCCTGTCCAGAACGCCCCCGCTCGAGAGATTCGAGCGGGGGCGTTCTGCATCTGGTTCGTTTGAATCACGGGTGACCGCATCAAGGCCGACCAGGGCGAGGATCAGTCCTCTTCTGAGGGAAGCCGGTTGACGGGCGTCGACATCGCGGGAGACACCACTGAGGCATTATCCGGCATCGGGGAAGCGAGCACGTCCTCGCCGTGGCTGATCGCGTCCTCAAGCGACAGGGGAGAAATCACCACGCTCCCCACGGTGCCATCCCGGTTGATGAAAATGTGCGTTGGATAGTTGTTGATGGTGTAGGAGGTGGCCATTTTCTGGGCGGCCGCCAGGGCTTCGGGCTGGTCCTCCGGAATCACGGACGCCAGGTAACCCGGATCTGCCAGCACGGGAATTGTGCCTCCAACCCGGTCGGCATAATCCTGCGCCACCAGCGGATCCTCTCCCACGGCGATGCCGAGCATCACCAGCCCCTGCGGCTCCAATTCTTCGTATGCCGCCTGGATGTCGGGAAATTCGGCCCGGCACGGCGGACACCACGAACCCCAGAAGTTGAGCCACACCGGCTGCCCGCGGAAACTCGACAGCTGCACGATGTTGCCGGAGGTATCGAACGTCACGATTTCCGGTGCTTCTTCACCGACGGACGGGAGCAGCTTGGCGTTGACGCCGCCTTGCCCGATCGTGCCGAATCCCTGCTGGTTGCCAATCAACAGGGCGATGCCCACGATCGCTCCCACGATCACCAGAACGGCAATCAGTCGGTTTCGCGTGCTGGCCAGCACCGG
>JAEZJB010000086.1 GCA_023415845.1 Chloroflexota bacterium
GACCTGATCGAGATCCGCCAGGCTGATCGCCCGGACCTGCTGGAAACGGCACGAGCCCTGAAGGTCAGCGAGCGAACGGTGAGCCGCCGCCTGAAATTCCTGCGCAAGGAAGTCCCACGCCTGCTGATGGTCGAGCCCGCCGAGGAGACCTCCGTTATGCTCGGGCGAGAGATTGTCAATCTGGTGGTTCGGCAAGAAGCGAGGAGCGAATCATCGTGAACGATGCGGCCACTTTCCTGTTGGTAGGCACCGGGCACTGGGTCCCCACGGGCCGCGACTTCAAGACCGTCGAAGTTGACGACATGCTGGCACCGGCGCGGCAGGAAGAAATTTCGCAGTGTGTCGATCTCCTGAGCCGGTTCGCCCCGACCAGAATCGCACTGGAAATCCTACCGTCCATGGATCCAGCCGTGAACAAGGACTTTGCAGCATATCGCGCTGGACACTTCGCCCTCACCGCAAACGAGCGTCATCAACTCGGATTCCGTCTAGCGGAGAAAGCGGGCCTCCCCGAGATCCATGGCATCGACTGGCATGACTTCGAGCGACCAATCGGCTGGGAGCGTGCCATCGATTACGCGGAAGCACACGGCCAGCAACAACTCGTGAGAGGTTTCACTGATCCACTTCATGAAACCGCGGAGGAGCGTGCCGAGGAATTCGAGCGACTCTGCGCCACCAGCGTCCGTGACATGATCCTCCAGTCGTGCGCTCCCGAAGCGATGGCAGTCAGTCACCAGGTGTACATGGACCTCGCCCGCGTTGGACGAGGGGATACCTATGTGGGTGCCGAGGTCGTGCTTCGGTGGTACGAGCGAAACATGATGATGTTCAACAATCTCGCCCGGCTGGTCACTGGTCCGAATGAACGAATCCTGCTGGTGGTCGGTGCTGGCCACCTCACCCTCCTCACGCACTTCCTGAGCGGTATCAGAGGATTCAGGGTGGACGACATCCGCGCCTACCTGGACTAAGCAGCCCGGGCTAATCGTGAATACGCAAGAAAGCCGGGAAGGTGGTGTCACCTTCCCGGCCTTGTCGTTCGCACCTCTCCGCAAAGGGTTCAGGTGCTCAGGTTGCCGGCACCGCCGCGGCCTGCTCGAACGCCTGCAGGAAGACCTCGGGCGGCTGCCCACCCGAGAGACCCACCTTGCTGTCGATCACGAAGTACGGAACACTCGTCACCCCCGCCCCCTGCACCTCACGAATCAGGTCCTTCACGGCCTGCCGCGAGGAAGGATCGGCCAGGGCATGCTTCAGGCCGGTCACCTCGTCCGGGGTCAATCCGGCCTCGGCGGCAATCGCCAGCACCTCATCGGTCTGGCCGATATCCCGGCCCTCTTCGAAATAGGCTTTGTGGAAGGCGGAGACGAGGGCCGACTGCCTGGCGTCGGGCGCGGCGGCGATCGCAATGTGGCCAGGCAGCGTATCAACTGCCACCGTCACCTTGTCGAACCGGAACGGTATCCCCAACGACTCACCGACCTGGGTCACCCGCGCGAACATCTGGTCCATCTGCTCGGGCGCGATGCCCTTGCGCTCGGTGAACCGCTCGCGAAATCCCTCCTGCGGAGCGCCTTCCTCCAGCGGATCGAGCTGGTAGGGCAACCACTCGATCGTCACTGGCTCGTCGTGATTCGCGAACCACTGCCGCAACGCCACATCGAGGTTGTGATGCCCGATGTAGCACCACGGACAAATGAGATCCTGAACGACCTGAATCTTCATGGACTGGACTCCCTAGGCGAATAATGACTTACCTTTGGTAAGATTCTACTCCAGATTGTCCAGTCCATGTCGACCACCACGCGTTCCGCCGCGCTGGATCACCCGTGACGGCGGCCCGGAGACGCCCGATTACCAACCACATTCCGCCCTCTGGCATCTATGGCGACACCAGGCCCCGGCGATACGCGATCGCCACCGCGGTCGTGCGGTTCGGAGCGCCGAGCTTGTCGAGGATGGCCGCCACATGCTTGGAGGCGGTGTGCCGGGAGATGAAGAGCCGGTCGGCGATCTCGCTATCGGAGGCTCCTTCGACCAGGAGTCGCAGGACCTCGCGCTCCCGGGCCGACAATGCGATCCGTGGCGGCAAATCGGCCAGGAAGGCTGCGGCTTCCTCAATCGCGGCTGTGAGTGATCGGGAATTGCCTTCACTCCACGCCCGGCTGAACACGGGAGGGCTCAGTTGCCCGCGCAGCACGTCGCCTTGCCGCTCGATCTCGCGCAGGAAGTAGGATCGAAAGACGACGCCCATCTCCTGCCTCAGGTGGGTTGCCGCCGCCAGCAGGCGAACCGCCACAATCGGCATCCCCACCTCGCTGGCGATGATTGCCGCGCCAGCCAGCGCCATGGTCGCGTCAGTGGTGATCTCCACGCGGTCCATCATGGCAAAGCGGTCACGGAGGATGGCGCCACCTTCATCGATGTCGCCCATCGCGACCAGCACGACCGCCAGTCCGGTTTCGGCGATCTGCAGGTGACTCTCGTAGCCGCTTGACCGCCATCCGGAGATGGCTGCCCGGTGCCATGCGGCCGCCCCTGTCCAGTCTTCCCGGATCGCCGCCGCGATGGCGCGGAGATTGGAAAACGCCGGCAAATACCATCCGTCCTGCAATTGGCGAGCCAGTTCGTGGCCCTGCTGCAGGAACGGCTCCGCGTTGGTGAGTTGTTCGAGGTCCAGGTACGTATTGGCGATGTGCAGCATGGCCTGCATTTCCGCCATCCGGTCCCCGACCTCCCGCGCGAGTTCGAGCGCCTGCGTGGCGAACTCCAGCGATCCCTGCTGATCGTCGAGCCAGTCGGCGACCGAACTTGCCGCCGTCAGCGCCGCCATCCGCGCCGCCGCTGGAGCATCGTCACCGGCCCGATCCAGCAACAGCGTCAACCAGTCGAGCCCCTCCCGCAGATACCCCGGCTCGGTCCAGAACCAGTGCAGGTCTGCGGCCATCGCCAGGGGTCGGACCGTGTTGCCCGCCGCCAGGTCGCGATTGAGTGTGGCGCGGATGTTGGCCATCTCGGCCTCGACTCGCGTGAACCAGGACATCCCTTCGGTGCCGGTCAGGCCAGGCTGGGCGTCAGCGCAAAAGCGTCCGAACACAGCGGCATGCGCCTCGATCACTGCCGCGCAGGCCGGATCTGCCTGCAGGGCATCGAGCGCGACTTCTCGAGTCACACGCAACATCTGGT
>JAEZJB010000012.1 GCA_023415845.1 Chloroflexota bacterium
AACTCTTCAAGCAGGTCGATCTCGTGGTCGTTGTCCACGATGATCTTCCCGATTCCGGCCGCAATCGCTGTCTGCAGTTCATCCCGGGATTTATTGTTGCCGTGCAGGCTGATCTCGCGTGCCGGCATCCCTGCGTGCAACCCAATCGCGAGCTCCCCTCCGGACACAACATCCAGTCCAACCCGCTCACTGCGTAATATCGCCACCAGCCAGGGCGCCAGCAGTGCCTTTCCGGCGTACACCACCCGCGTCCTGGCGTACCGTTCGGAAAACTCCCGGGTGAAATCTCTCAGCGCACCACGAATGGTGGCTTCATCGAACACGTAGGTGGGGGTGCCGTACTTCGCGGCTATCTCGGTAAGTGATATGCCACCGATGGCGACTTCCCCGGAATCGAGGCGTGTGGCGGTTCGCGGCCAGGGGCCGCCCGGAGTTGGACAGAGGTCAGCAGAACTCATTGCAGGGTGATCCTCGAGGTGCGTGCGTGGCCAATGGCCCGTCGTATCAGCGGGATTGTACCGGGCCATTGGTGCCAAACGCGCATCCGTGTCACCATTCGCCGGCGGGCCCACCTCTCGGTCGCCAACGTCACGTCAGGATCTCTTCGGGTGCCCAACGCTCCTTCCCCATCTGCTCCATCCCCTGCGACCGAATCCAGGTCTGGCGTCTTTTATGGCATCGCCGCCTACGGCATGTGGGGTGTCTTCCCCATCTATTTCCATCTCCTGGCCCCGGCGGGCACGGTCGAAATTCTCGCCAACCGAATCGTGTGGTCAGCAGTGTTCTGCATCCTCGCCTGGGCGGTGCTCCGGGACCTGTCCTGGGTCCGGCCACTGGTGGCGGTGCCACGCCGGTTGGTGCTGCTCACCGCCGCCGCCCTGGTCCTCGCCGTGAATTGGTGCGGCTACATCTATGCCGTGAATCAGAACAACGTGGTGGAATCGTCTCTCGGCTATTTCATCAATCCGCTCGTTCTGGTGCTCATGGGCGTCCTGTTTCTCAAGGAACGGCTCCGTCCGTTGCAATGGGCGGCTCTCGCCACCGGCACGGTTGCCGTCCTCGTCATCGCAATCGACTACGGCCGTCCGCCTTGGATCGCCCTCACCCTCGCCTTTTCGTTCGCCATTTACGGCTTCATCAAGAAGAAGGTCGGACCAGTCATTGGCGCCTTGGAGAGTATGACCGTCGAAACTCTGGTTCTGGCTCCAGTTGCCCTCATCGTCCTCGTCTGGATTGAAGCGGGCGGCGACGGCACCTTGTTCACCGAAGGCCCTTGGCACACGTTTGCCCTGATGATTTCCGGGCTCATCACGGCCGTGCCCCTGATCTGCTTTTCTGCGGCGGCTCGCCGGGTTGCTCTCTCCACGATGGGATTTCTTCAGTTTCTCGCCCCAACGCTCCAGCTAATAGTTGGGGTCTGGATTCTTGGCGAGCATGTTCCCGCCGCGCGATGGGTTGGCTTCGGTATCGTCTGGGTCGCCCTGGCCCTCCTGACGGTCGACACTGTTCGGTTCGCCCGTAACCGTCGCACGATCGCCGCCCGCACTCAGCCAGAAGAGGTCGAACTGGTCCTCGAGTGAACGCTGGGCAAGTCTCGCTGTGCATACCCTCGCCGCTGCCTCTTGCCCGGCCGCCGAGAGGGTTCCTGTGGCGAAATGCCCAATCAATCTTCGTTCAGCAACAAATCTGGGACGTGAGTTAACAATTGGGTGGTTTTCTGCTAACGTGGAACAGGTTTCGCCACAATTCCTGCTTCGGCAGCCAGGGGTCCAGACGGCAGGTCGCCTTTCTTCAGGTCAGGGACCACCATGCAGATCGATGTTCACGCCACCGGCACCGACATCCGATGGCTCGATGGGCAACCCGCATCATCCGCGGAGCTCGGTGGGAAAGCATATGGCCTGAATCGGCTCTGCTCGCTCGGCATCCCGGTACCACGTGCGGCGGCCATCCCCGTCTCGGTCTACCGCCAATTTGCCGAGGCCAACGACATCCCCCTCCGCCTCGACGAACCTGATAGCGCTGAACCGGAGCATGTCCGCGAGCGCATCCAGCAGTCGCCACTTCCTGAGCAGGTTGGGATGGCGTTGGCCGCCACGGGTCGGGCCTTCCGATTTGCGCGCCAGCGGGTTTCTGGCGGGCTAGCCGTTCGCTCGTCGGGTTCCTCCGAAGATTCCGTGGATTGCGCCTTTGCCGGCCTTCACGATTCCCTCTTGAATGTCGATCCCGGTCCGGCTCTGGAGTCGGCTCTGCGCCACTGCTGGTCGTCACTCTGGTCCGACCGCGCCATCTCCTATCGTCGTGAACGCGGACTGGAAGACGCCTCAATCGATATGGCGGTGCTGATTCAGGAGATGGTCTATAGCGACGTCTCGTTTGTCGGCTTCGCCTTCGATCCCGTGTCTGGTAATGAGGACACGGTTCTCATCACCGCCACCTGGGGACTTTGCGAGGCCGTTGTCGCCGGATTGACGGTTCCCGATGAAATTCGTGTACATCGCGATGGCGACGTTGAATACCGGATCGGTTCAAAGCATCAGATGGTGGTTCCGGGAGATACCGGTGTCGCCACCGTCCCCGTACCGAGATTTCTTCAGGGCCAGCCGGCCCTGGATCATGCGACGGCAAGGGAGATCGCGCAGTTTATCCGCATCATTTCGTCTGGCCTCGGATATCCGGCCGATGTCGAAGGTGGCATTGCCCTCGGCAACATTCAGTTTTTCCAGGCCAGGCCGATCACCACGCTACCGTCCTTGGAGAGATTGCACCATGTCGAATCCGGACACTGTCACGAACGATAATTCTGCCGTGAAGCTTGAAGACTGGAGTGAAGGCATCTCACCTGCCGCCACCTTCATGATTGATGCGATGCACTTCCCCACGCCGCTCTCACCACTCACGCTCGATATCTACACCAGTGCATGGGTTGAGGGCGCCAATCAGGGAATGCATGAGGTTGGTATTCCGGTTCGCCGCTGGCACGTCATTGCCAGGAACAACTACCGGTTCGACTGGCAGGAGATGGAGGAGTCATTCGACGAAACCGCAGTGGCCGAGAGCCTGGGGCGGGAAATGAACGCCCTCATGGACAGGTGGCAAAACGATCACCTGCCATCCATCACCTCCGACTTCGCCCGGTTGGACGAGGTGACCGGCCAGGTGGCGTCTGCAGACGACGTCGGTCGACTAGTCGATCTTGCCCTGGAAACCTTCGCCGACCTCTGGCGCATCCACTTTCTGATCGTCTCGCCTATGGGCCTGGCGATGCAGCTGTTCGACGATTTCTATGCTGACCTCTTCGGTGGCGCCGGCGAAAATGGTCATCCACTCCTCGCCGGGCGCGTCAACGAAAGCATCAAGGCAGGCTTCGGGCTATCCGATCTCGCGGTCCGTGCACGGGAGCTGGGCCTTGCGGACACAATCGTGGACCATGAGCCGGGTGTGGCCCTGGCAGATCTCGCAGGCAGCGATGCCGGGCGAGAGTTTCTCGCCGACCTCTACACCTATCTTGAGACCTATGGCCTGCGGCAGGCGCTGTTTGACGTCGCAGCTCCGACCTGGCGCGAACGCCCCGAATTTGCCCTCACGTACATTCGCAATTATTTGGTGTCTGGCGTCGACGCCCGGGTTCACCATGCTGAAGTTGTCAACGCTGCCGAAGAGGCGAAAGAACAGGCGCGTGCCGCTATCGCCCAATACCCTGAGCCCGTCCGCCAGCAGTTCGAAGCCCTCCTCGCACTGGCCACCGATGCGAGCTTCCTGCAGGAAGAGCACAACCACTACATCGATCAAATCGCGCTCGCTCGACTTCGCCTCTTTTTCCTTGCGGTAGGGCAGCGTCTGGTCGAGGCAGGCGTCATTGATGCTCCGGAAGACGTGTTCTACGTGACGATTGGCCAGATAAAGGCATCGTTCGACCAGCAGGTACCACTCCAGGATAGGGTTCGTTCCCAGCGACGATCCTTCGAGCTGGCCCACACGATCACGCCGCCACCGTTCCTCGGCTCTCCTCCCGCTGGTCCTCCGCCCACTGATTCACCATTCCAGCGTTCGGTGGTTCGATTCTTCGGCGCACCACCGCCACAGGTCAGTGATCCCGGAGTCGTGCAGGGCAATCCTGGTGCTCGCGGTCAGGCCAGTGGACCAGCGCGAGTGGTTCGTACGCTCGAGGAAGCCAGCGCCCTCCAGCCTGGCGAAATCCTTGTCACGATGACCACCATGCCGCCCTGGTCTCCCCTCTTCGCGATCGCGGCCGGCGTCGTCACCGAGACTGGTGGCCCACTGAGTCATTGCGCGATCGTCGCTCGCGAGTACGACATCCCGGCCGTCGTTGGCGCCGCCGGAGCCATGCAACGGATCAGGAACGGCCAGGTGATTTCGATCGATGGCGTGAGTGGCACCGTCACCCTCCAGTCCTGAACCGGGTCACTCAACCGACGCTGGTCCATCGAGCCTCGCCAGCCCCGGTCTGCTACTGACGGCGATCGCGTTGGGGGCAACCTTCGCTCCGCTCAATTCCACCATGATCGCTGTGGCCCTCTCCGGCATCCAGCGCGCATTCGACGTGGGTGTTTCCGATGCCGCCTGGCTCGTCACCATCTATCTCGTCGCCATGGCGGCGGGCCAGCCCATCGGGGGGAATCTCGGCGATCGGCTGGGACGTCGTCGTGTCTACCTCATTGGTCTGGTCTGGTTCGTTGCCGCCTCGATCGGCTGTGCCCTCGCTCCCAACCTGCCGGTGCTGATCCTCTTTCGAACCCAGCAGGCACTTGCCGGTGCCCTGGGGTTCCCCAACGGCGCGGCCATGATCCGGGCGGCACTGCCCGCCAACAGGCACGGCACTGGATTCGGCGTAATCGGGCTCTCGACAGGTACCGCCGCGGCGTTGGGGCCACCACTTGGCGGATTTCTCGTCGACGGGTTTGGCTGGGCCAGCGTCTTCTGGGTGAATGTCCCTCTTGGCATTATCGCGGTTGCCCTAGGCTGGCGAGCGCTGCCCAGATCCGATATCCAATCCCGGTCTCACGGAAGGTTTGACCTGATGGGGTCGGGCTTGCTGGCCCTGTCACTGGGAATGGTCATCCTGTTGCCAAAGAGCCTTGCCGCCGGTGCATTGGCCACGGTATTGGTCATGCTCGTCGCGATTGTCGCTGGCATCGCCTTCGTGCTTCGCGAGGTGCGACATTCGTCTCCGGTGGTCGACGTCAACCTCTTCCGGAACCGTGCCTTCGCCGCTGCCTGCACCGGGAACGCGCTTGGCAATTTCGTGATGTACACCACCTTGCTTGCGCTGCCGCTCTTTCTTGGCGATCTCCTGCATTACAGTCTGCGCGCGGTTGGCCTCATGCTGGTCGCACTCTCGGCCTGCAGTGCACTGCTCGGCCCTGTTGGAGGCCGGTGGGCCGACCGGGCCGGCATCTGGCGACCGGCTGTTTCTGGCAGAACAGGCATCCTCATCGGGGCAGCAATCGTGGTTCTGGGTGTCTCCCGCGACGCCGTGGCAATCATTGTTCCAGGCCTCGCCTTGATTGGCATGGGACTTGGCATTGCGGGCGCGTCCCTCACTCTGGCGGCCACCACCTCGGTCCCTATCGAGCGCGTCGGTTCGGCGGCTGGCATCTTCTCCACGTCACGCTACTTCGGCAGCATCGCTGGTGCCAGTCTCCTCGCGGCAGTCTTTACCACCGACGTCAGCGATGCCGATCAAACTCGATTCGTCTGGCTGTTTGGTGGTTTGTCCCTCGCCGCCATGTTGAACCTCTTCGCCTACGCCCGTCTTGGCTCGGTCACGCCGTCCCCGGTCACTCCCGCCCGGGCATGAGACTGGGAAGCTTCGTGTTTGAACTTCACTGGAAGTCTCCTCCACAACGGATACGTGCCAATCGCTCCCTTGCGTCCCATCTCCGCTTCAGGCGCGACGAAGCTTCCGCGCCCTGATTGCCGCGGGCGCGGTCGGCAATGCGCCTCGGCACGCGCTGCTATACTTTCCGTAGCGGATCCAGCATCCGGCGACTATTGGCTGCACGTAGAGACTCAGGCGAACATGCTGTTCCACCGCACACAGAGATGATGCCCCATAGGCCAGCCATTCCCCCTGCGGGTGTCGCTGGCTCTCGCACGCGGTGATTCCACTCACCTGCGTGCCGCTCGTCGTGTGACCGCTTCGCCCCAGCCACCCTACGGAAGACAGCCATGGCCGCCAGCACTATCCTCACCGTTTCCAATCTCCAGAAGACTTACATCACCGACTTGATCTTCTCCGGCGTTACCTTCCAGGTCGCCGAGCGAGAGCATGTCGCCCTCGTTGGCGTTAATGGCGCTGGCAAGTCGACGATCCTCCGCATCATTGCCGGCATCGAACACGCCAACGCCGGAGAAATCATTCAGGCCCAGGGCCTCCGCATCACCTATCTCCCGCAGGAATCCAACTTCACGAGCGACGACACGCTACGAAACGAGACTCGTACCGCCTTCGCCCATGTCATCGCCATGGCCGATCGCATGCGGGAAATCGAGCACGCCATGGGTGACGCCGGCGACGAACTCGACGATCTGTTGGTCGAATACGACGATCTCCAGCAGAAGTTCGAAACTGCCCGCGGCTATGACATCGAGCACCGCACCGACGAGGTGCTGTTCGGGCTTGGGTTCACCGAGGAGCAGTTCGATCTCCCCGTCGCCAAGCTCAGCGGCGGCCAGAAGACGCGTGTCGCCCTCGCCAAGGCCCTCCTTGCCGATCCCGATCTGTTGCTGCTCGACGAGCCGACCAACCACCTCGACCTCGAAATGCTTGAGTGGCTCGAGACCTTTTTGCGCACCTGGAACGGTGCCTGCCTGATCGTCTCCCACGATCGCTACTTCCTCGACCGTGTCACCACCCGCACGCTCGACCTTTCCTTCGGGCGGCTGGAGGACTACCCCGCCCCGTATGCCAAATACTTGCCGATGCGCGAGGAGCGCATGGCCCGGCGCATGAAGGAGTTCGAAGAGCAGCAGGAGTACATCGCTCGCCAGGAAGAGTTCATTCGCAAGTACGGCAATGGCCAGCGCTACCGCGAGGCCCGTGGTCGCCAGAAGAAGCTCGACCGGTTGGAGCGAATCGAGCGCCCGCAGGAACACGACCGTCTGCACCTGCGCATCACCGGTGCGGTTCGCAGCGGTCGCACCGTCCTCTCCACCACCGAGATGGACATCGGCTACATGGACCCCGACGGTCCTGCCCGGTTCATCCACACCCCCGAACTCGAGATCGAGCGTGGGGAGCGTATCGGCCTGCTCGGCCCGAACGGCTCCGGCAAGACCACCTTGCTTAAGACCCTCATGAATGTGCTGCCACCGCTCAAGGGCGAGTTCCAGTTAGGCACCAACGTCAAGCCCGGATACTACGCGCAGTCGCACGAACAGTTGCGTGGGAAGGGACTTGGCACCCCTCTCTCGGCGATTCTCGATACCGGGCCGATGAACGAGGAGTACGCTCGCACCTATCTCGGACGATTCCTCTTCTCCGGAGACGACGTCTACAAGGAGATCAACTCGCTCTCCGGTGGCGAGCGGTCTCGTCTCGCCCTCGCCGTCCTTCTGCTCGAGCGGGCCAACTTCCTGATTCTCGACGAGCCCACCAACCATCTCGACATCCATGCCCGGGAAACGCTGGAGACGATGCTGACCGAGTTCGACGGCACCATCCTCTTCGTGTCTCACGACCGCTACTTCATGGATCGCATCGCCACCAGCCTGTGGATCGTTGAGGACGGCACCATCCACCGCGAGCTCGGCAACTACACCGACTACCAGCGCATGCTCGGCCGCCGTGAGGCCGCTCTCGCCGAGGTTGAGCCCGAACCTGTCGCCCCGGTCGTCACGCCGGAACCTCAGGAAGATCTGCCCAATGACGTCATCGTCACGTCCAAGGGCAAACCGCGCCGCCTCACCGATGCCGCCGTCCAGAAGGAACTCGGGCAGGTCGAGCGCCAGATCGCGAAACTTGAGGGTCGACTCAATCAGATCTCCGATGCGTTGGCGGTGGCGACCATCGATTCCGATCTCGACGCCGTTTCCCGTCTCGGTGGCGAGTACGAGAAGGTCCAGACTGAACTTGATGACGCCTACGCCCGGTGGGAGTCCGTCTCGCAATCGATGGCCCTCTCTGGTGCCTGATTTCGTCCTCGGCCTCACCGGCAACATTGCCAGTGGCAAGAGCACTGTCTCTGCCATGCTCTCCGACCTCGGCGCCACGGTCATCGACTCCGACCTCGTCTATCGCGAACTCGTCGCGCCAGGTCAGCCGTTGTTGGCCCTCCTCGCCGAACGCTACGGATCCGGCATCATCGCTCCCGATGGTTCGCTGGATCGTCCGGCGCTCGGCCGCATCGTCTTCTCCGATCCCGCCGCCCTGGCCGATCTGGACCGCATTACCCACCCGGCGATCATCGCGGAAGTCGATCGCCGGGTGGGCGAGATTGCCGCTGGCGTGGTCGTCCTCGATTCAGTCAAGCTGATCGAAAGTGGCCATGCCGACCGCTGCGACGCGGTCTGGGTCGTTGTCGCCCCACCCACAGAGCAGGTGACGCGCCTCATCAAGCGGAATACACTCTCAGAGGACGAAGCGCGGCGGCGCGTCAATGCTCAGCCTCCCCTCGCGGAAAAGCTGGCTCGCGCCGACGTCGTGATCGATAACTCGGGCACCATCGAGCAAACGCGGCAGCAGGTGCTTCGCGCCTGGAACAATCTTCCGCGTTCTGCCACGAGGGCCCCAATCGGAGGGAGTGAACGACATGGTTGATCGCATTGACGTCTACTACGATTTTGCCTGCCC
>JAEZJB010000097.1 GCA_023415845.1 Chloroflexota bacterium
TCCGACCCCGGCGCGGAGCGATTCTACGAGGAAACGTTCGGTGCCCTCTTCCGCGCCTGTCCCCGCGCGAAGGGCATCATCCTCGTTGGCGAGTCCGTCGAGTTCCCCAGCCACGATCCCCGCACGAGCGGCAAGCTCCGCCTCGACCTCGATCCGACCGCCCCACCGTCCAGCAAGCCATCTCCTGGCTGGTTCCCCTGCGACGACTACCCGGAATGGGTCTCGCTCGTCGCCCGGGTCTGCCGCAAGTACAACCCGGATGCCGAGATCATCTTCTGGACCTACAACTGGGGCTGGGCCCCCGACGACGAGCGCCTCGCCCTCAACAGGTCGTTGCCAACCGATATCACCCTGCAGGCCACCTTCGAGATGTTCGAGACCATCCATCACGACGGAGTCACCAACGCCAACGTCGACTACACCATTTCGTCGGTCGGCCCGGGTCACTACTTCGCCACCGAAGCTGCCGTCGCCCACGAGCGCGGCATCCGGCTCCACGCGATGGTCAACACAGGTGGCCTCACCTGGGACTTCGGCGTCATCCCCTATCAGCCGATTTCCCAGCAGTGGTCGGAGCGGAATCAGGCGGTCCTGCGCGCGCACCGTGACTGGAATCTCACCGGCCTGATGGAGAACCATCACTATGGATGGTGGCCTTCGGTCGTCAGCGAACTCGCGCTGGCCAACTACTGGTCGCCGTCCGTCGATCCCGACGAGATGATCTGGCGCCTGGCTCTGCGCGACTTTGGTGACGGCGCCGAGCAGGCAGTCGCGGCCTGGCAGGCGTGGAGCGCGGCGACCTGCGACTACGTTCCGACCAACGAAGATCAGTACGGTCCATTCCGCGTTGGTCCTGCCTATCCCTTCACCTTCATTCGCACCCCGGTCATGCCAGTCAGCGACAGCGCCCTGTGGGGTGACCTGATCGTCAAGACGCCCTACGAGCCGGAGAATCTCGGCACGAAGGTCAAGACCGCCGGTGGCATTCGCCTCGCCGCCGAAATCGCCTCCCTTGAACGCATGCTCGCTCGTTGGCAGGAGGGTCTTGCCACCCTCGACGCCGCGATTGCCCTGGCACCCGCCCACAAGCACGACCGCAACCACCGCATGCGCAACCTTGGCGCCTACATCCCCCATGCCATTCGCACCACCATCAACACCAAGCGCTGGTGGCAGGCCCGCGCCCGGCTGCTGGTCGAGGATGACCGCGATCGCGCCAGCGACCTCGTCGACCAGCTCGTGACGATCGGCGAGGATGAACTGGCAAACTGCGAGAGCGTCATCCCCATCCTCGATGCGGACTCACGGCTGGGCTGGGAGCCGACCATGGAGTATCTGGGCGACGCCGATCACGTCCGCTGGAAAATGGCCCACCTCCGCCACACACTGGATCACGAGATCCAGCGCTTCCGCCTCTCGCTGACGGTGTAGCGTCCCGAAAGGCCCGGACCGCCACCCGCCGTCACCAGTGTTACGCCCGCCCTGTGGAGACCCAATGTCCCGACCCGACCGGCACGATCCCGCCACCATCTCGTTCGATACCCTCGCCATCCACGGCGGCAACCAGACCGATCCGGGCACCGGCGCCATCCGCACCCCTATCGTCATGGCCAACTCCTACGCCCTGCCCGACGATCCTTCCGCCCTCGACTGGTCCGGCACCGATGTCCCGCTCTATACCCGCAACTCCGGCGTCAACCAGCTTGGTCTCCAGCGCAAACTCGCCGCGCTGGAAGGTGCCGAAGACGCCGTTGCCTTCGCCTCCGGGGTTGCTGCGCTCCACGCCGTCTTCTTCGCCCACCTGAAGTCCGGCGACCATGTCGTCGTCTCCGATGTCACCTACGAGGCCACCTGGCGTCTCTTCGCCCAGCTCCTTCCGGAGAAATACGGCATCACGGCCACCTTCGTCGATGCGTCGAATCCTGCCGCCATCGAGGCCGCCATCCGCCCCGAGACCAGGCTGGTCCACGTCGAAACCATCGCCAATCCGACCACCCGTGTGGCCGACATTGCTGGCGCCGCCGAGGTCGCCCATCGACATGGTGCCCTCCTTGTCGTCGACTCCACCTTCACCCCGCCACCGTTCTATCGACCGCTGTCCGATGGCGCCGATCTGGTCGTCCACTCCTTGACCAAGTACATCAACGGTCACGGCGACGCGATGGGCGGAGCGGTGATCGGTTCCCGCGAACTGCTTGCTCCGGTGCGCGGTGATGCCATGGTCGATGTCGGTGGCGTTATCTCGCCCTTCAATGCCTGGCTCGTGATGCGCGGCTCTGTCACCCTCCCGCTGCGCATGGCCCGCCATTTGGCGAACGCCGAGCGAGTCGCCCGTTTTCTTGCGGAAGACCCCCGCGTCGCCTACGTCGCCTGGCCCGGTCTCGAAACCCACCCCCAGCACGACCTCGCCACCCGGCAGTTCGGCGGACGCGGCTACGGCGCCATGCTCGCCTTCGCGGTGGACGGTGATTCGCAAACCCAGAACCGGTTCGTCAGCAACCTCCGGGTCATCACGTCGGCCGTTTCCCTCGGCCACGACGAGTCGCTCATCGTCCATGTCGGCGGAGATGGTTCCCGCGCCCAGGCCTATCCTCCCGAGTTCCGGCACTACGGTCATCTCCGCTTCTCGGTCGGTCTGGAGGATCCCGACGATCTCGTCAATGACCTCGCCGCCGCGCTCGATGCGACCTTCGCCTGATCAGTGCGGTTCAGCCAGGCTTGCCGTCAACTCTCAGGGGACTCTCATCCGGTTCACAGGCTGGAAGGCTTTACTGGAATCCGGAGATCCCTTGCGATCCGACGTTCCAGTCAGCAACCCCACCTCTGGAGATCACGATGTCGACACCCCACGCTGCAGACACCAACAGGTCGTCCTGGCCGACCCATCACCAGCTCGATAACGCCCGCTGGCACGAACGAGCTACCCGCCGCTTCGTCCTCAGGGCCGGCGCTGGTGCGGCCGCTCTGGCTACCGGCGCGCCCCTGGCCAGCCACCGGGTCGTCCGCGCCCAGTCCCCGGCTGCGGGCACCGCTGACGCCACCAGCGCGGTTTGCATCCTCACCCCGGAGCTCACCGCAGGACCGTATTACCTCGACGATAGGCTCGTTCGGGAGGACATCACTGAGGGGAAGGCCGGCGTTCCTCTGGCTTTGACCGTCACCGTGGTTGACGCCGAGTCCTGCGCACCCATCGCGAACGCCGCCGTCGATATCTGGCACTGTGATGCGAAGGGCTTCTATTCAGGCTTCGTCGAAGCCGATCCCGATCCGCAGGACCCCGAACCCTATCAGGACGACGGCTCGAACCCC